>CAISLL010000042.1 GCA_903886165.1 uncultured beta proteobacterium
CTTGCGCGCGGCAGACGCAGCAGCCATTCAGGTGCTGGCGAGTGAGGCCAAGCGGCGCGGTTTGCCGGTGCACATCCACATCGCCGAACAAACACAAGAGGTGCAGGACTGCATCCGCCACACCGGCCAGCGCCCGATCGAATGGCTGATGGCCAACGTGGCAGTGAATGACCACTGGAACCTGGTGCACGCCACTCACACCACCCCGGCGGAGTTGCAGGCGGTACAAAGTAGCAGCGCTGCCATCGTCATCTGCCCCAGCACCGAGGCCAATCTGGGCGACGGTGTGTTTGATTACTCGGGTTATGCCAGCCTCGGTGGCAGCTGGTCGGTGGGTTCTGACAGCCACGTCACGCGCGCCTGGGTGGAAGAACTGCGCCTGCTGGAATACTCGCTGCGGCTGACCCAGCACAAACGCAATGTGGTGGCGCAGACGGGGGCAAATCCAAGTTCGGCGGCGGTGCTGTTTGAGTCCGCCCTGGCCTCCGGGCAAACCGCCACCACCCGGCCGCTGGGTGCCATCGAAGTAGGTCGGCGCGCCGACTTTTTGGTGCTGGATGCGCAAGCGCCGGCGCTGCTGGGCGTGCCCTGTGACCACGTGTTGGACGCGTTGGTGTTCTCCAGCCCGCAGGCGCGTTTTACCGATGTGTTTGTTGCTGGCAGGCAAGTGGTTTCGGGCGGGCAGATCGGGAACAACACAACCGGGCTGGCATCCTGGCAAGAGGTGACGCAGGACTATGTGCGCACGATGCAGCAGCTTTGGAGCTGATGCGTTTTTTTTACCAAAATCGGATTGATAAAGTCCGTCTGATCGCGGCGGTTTTGTGCAGGTCGGCCCTGTCCACATTCACCGCAGCAGGGCTGTTGGATTGCAGGCTTTGCGCAATCACGCGCAGGAAGATTCTCAACACCATGCTCAGTACCGCACCATCACGCTGCATGAAGTAACGCAGCCGCTTCGGGACAGACAGCACCCATTGACGCACCGGCAGGCGGGGGGAAACGTGGTCGGCGAGGTGTGCGGCCGTCTCCACCATGCGCCGCGTGTTGCACGAGGGGCAGACGCCATGGCTCTTGCAGAAAAGGCCACAAAGTAGTCGTGCCCGCAGTGCCAGTGCGGGCTTGGTCCCTGATGATCATGTGTTTATATGCTTATATACAGTATAAGGCGCTTCTTTTCTGTCAGTTGAAAGCCAGGTGACTCCTTAATTGCTAGCTGCTAACGCATATTCCACGAGGTCTAGAGGCAAAAACGCCAGTACACAGGCAAAGACGCCGCTTTTGACCTGACCGATGATTATTTGCGGGTGGTGATTCCTGCCCGGCAAGCTGTTTAACCGAGCCGTGACACAACCCACCCAACAAAGTCAAGCTGCCCTCATGCAAATCTATCTGGTCGGCGGCGCCGGTGCTGATCCTCACCGCGCGCGACGACATGGACGACCGGGTGCAAGGCCTCAACGGCATTGCCGCGCAGCCCCGGTTCAACCAAAATCAGTTTCGTCGTCCGCATTCGCATTGGGTGGGAGTGCAGGGTCGAAGGCAATCTTCACCCAAGGTTTCTCAGCGGCAGCCTGATCGGCGTGCTGTGCATCAGCCGGTCGCTGGCAATCCGGTGACCAGCAGGGCAAGTGCCCCTCAAAAGCCGCAATGCGACGACACCCGCTCATGCAAAGACTAGTATCGAAAGGCTCGGAATCGGCTTGCTGCACTGCTGTTCTCCAATCATTTTCCTATTTGATCGAGCTGCGCGAAGGGCTGCTGGCAACACCAAGAAGATACGGATAAGCCATTCAACCGCCTCGATGCCAGTATCGCACCTTTGAACGGCCACCAACCCACGTAGAAACGTTCGTGATTCTCGCTACAGCATGATTTCTGGGCAAGCCACCACCAAAATGCGCCTGACGGCAGGGTCATTTGCGGTGGGACGCGCAGGCTTAGCCCGCAGCGCATCAAAGTCGCCGACTCGACCTCTCACCAACTGATGGGCTGATCAACCTCAAAGTCGGATGCCGCTTGCGCTGCCCCTTCCAGTAGTCCGACTCGATTTGCGCCCCGCCATCCATTTGCGCATCACAGTCCTCCCGCAGCGGTGGCCCGCGTGCCAGGGATGAACCATAGCCAACGTCCGGTCTGGAGGAGGCAAATCACAGGAAGCTATTACCGGTAAGGGTCTTCTGGAGGCAGCCACTTTTCTCTGAAGCTGTCCGTCAAAAAATTAATGTTAGCAATGGAGCTGAACGTAGACCGGCATGCAGCGTTTTGCTGACGCCAGGAATAGTTGATTGAGGGAGTCCGACTGTGCGCCGATGGCAAGAAAGGTAAGCTCAGAATTTCTGCATCAGTAAAGCTTTCCTTGGCTCGCCAACTTAGGCAAGGTGCCCAAAGCCGAATTTAAGTTCAACGAAATGCCCGCCCGATATCCCCCATTAAACCCCCAGTGCCAATCTCATAAAGGGGCCTGCGAAGTTCAATGAAGCTGCCCTTCTGTTCACTGATCCAGATACACATAGCTGTCTCGTAACACATACTCGGCCGCAATCAAGTCAAGCGAGGCAAATCCCACTGACTTGAAGACCGTGATGTCCTGGTCTGACGTACGCCCAACTATATTGAGCGATGGCGACAACAACTCTGCAAGTTCTCCTCGCACATCACTGCCCTGTATCAGTCCGGCCCGCAAGGCTTGCAGAACCTCCCCACCTTTTTGCAGGACGGCTTCCCGTGAGTCGACAAAGAGCCGAACATTTGGCAGCAGTTCCGGTTCGGCCTCTGCCATCTGGGGGGTGAATGCGCCCATCAAACCCAGGTGCGTCCCGGGCTTGACCCAGTCACTTCGAATGAAAGGCTGGGTTGCCGTCGTCGCGGCCACCACCACGTCCGCGCTCGCCAAGGCACTTTGCAGGTCAATTGTGGCGCTGGCGGAAATGCCACTGTGGGACAGGTTTTCGGCCACGGTTTGGGCGTTCTCAAGCGAGCGCCCCCAAATGATGATCTCCGACAAGTCAAAAACGCTGCGGTGCGCCATGACCATGGCCATTGACAGGGCTCCAGTGCCCAAAACTGCCAGTTTTTTGCTGTTGGATCGTGCCAGTAATTTAGCCCCCAGCGCGGCGGCAGCGGCCGTGCGCCGCAGTGTCAGTTCTGTGCCATCGATGACGGCCAAAGTTTGACCATCGTCACACGACGTGACTACGTAAATAGCTGAAACTGCTGGTTTGCCTTTGGCATTGTTCCCGGGCCAGATGGAAACAATTTTGGTACCCATGATGCCATTCGGTTTCCACGCGGGCATGATCAGGACTGCACTGGCGTCATGGTTTGGATTCAAAACAATGCGTGACGGAGACTCGATGGGTTCAAGCAGACCCGTGGCAAGCGCCTGGATCAGTGGTTCGTAGGGCGCCAGACGGGTCACATCGTCTTTGGAGAAAAATTGCATGGTGGATTAGTCAATGTAGTAAAAAACTTTGCCGCCAGCATCAGAGATTTTTCGTCGCACGTGGATTGGTCGTGCTCACCCACAACACTTCCGCATTCTCCGGGCTGACGCTGACAATCCGGTGCCCCATCCGGCTGTCGATGTACCAGGAGTCACCCGGGCTCAGCCGCACGGGTTCGTAGTACTCTGTAAAAAGCTCAACCTCACCCGTCAATACGTAGACAAATTCTTCCCCAGTATGACGGCTCCAGTCTTCAAAATCATCAAAAGAGCGTGCCAGGATTCGGGTTTTAAAGGGGATCATGTCTTTGTTCGACATGTCATTGCACAGCAGGACGTGGTCGTAATAAGGTGTGTGGTGGCTCTGTCCACACCCTTTGCGCGAGATGCTGCGCCGTCCGCTTCCTGAAATTTTTTCTGTCGGTTCAAACAGCTCACTGATGTCAATTTTTAATCCGGTGGTCAATTTGATCAGTGCGTCATAGGTCGGCGACATCAAACCATTCTCGATTTTTGACAGGGTGGAGCGTGCCAAACCTGTGGCATGGCTGGCCTGCTCCAGGGTCCAATCCAGCTTATTTCGCTGCGTGCGCACGCGTTGGCCAAGCAATGCCTCGCTGCTGATGGGGTCAGTTGGTTCGCTCATTTCAATGCTCCGAATGTGGGAGAAGCTCAATGCCCACCAAGGTAGGCTTGCCGAACTTCAGGATTTGCCAGCAATTCTGCCCCAGAGCCCTGCATTCGCACCGAGCCATTCACCAGCACATAAGCGCGATGTGCCAAAGCAAGCGCCTGGTTGGCATTTTGTTCCACCAGAAAAATGGTCTTGCCACTCGCCGCAATGTGTTTGAGCGCATCAAACACGGTGGCGATGACCTTGGGTGCCAAACCCAGCGAGGGCTCGTCAAGCAAAATCATGCGGGGCCGTCCCATGAGTGCGCGCGCGATTGCCAACATCTGTTGCTCGCCGCCAGACATGGTGCCAGCCCGTTGATTACAGCGCTCTTTTAACCGGGGAAACAGCGTGAACATGGCGTCACGGTCGGCATCCACATGTGCCAGCCCCACCGGCACGGTGCCCATCAACAGGTTTTCCTCTACCGTCATGGCCGGAAAAATATGTCGACCCTCTGGCACTTGTGCCAAACCCCGCTTCGCAATTTGGTGTGAAGCCACCTGCGTGATGTCCTCGCCTGCAAAGTGAATGCTGCCCTGGCGTACCCGGGGTTGACCAAAAATGCTCATGAGCAACGTTGATTTACCGGCGCCATTGGCTCCGATCAAGGACACAATTTCGCCTTCGTTGACTTCCAGCGACACATTGCGCAATGCCTGGATCGGCCCATAAAAGGCATCGACGTTTTTTACCTGAAGGATAGGTGTCATTGGGTTTTCGCCTTTGTGTCAGTTTTCTCGTCAACACCCAGGTAGGCGAGGATCACGGCAGGTGAATTGGCAATCTCGTGCGGCGCCCCCTTCGCAATGACTTTTCCGTGGTCCAGTACAACAATGTGGTCGCTGATGCCCATGACCAGCCCCATGTCATGTTCAATGAGCAGCACCGTGACGCCGTGATTTTGTCGCAGTTGCCGAATGAGCGTTGCCAAATCTTCGGTTTCGCGGGGATTCAGCCCTGCCGCGGGTTCATCCAGGCAAATCAGCTTGGGGTGTGTACACATGGCCCGCGCAATTTCAAGCCGCCGCTGGTGGCCGTAGGGTAAAGTGCCTGACAGGCGGTTGGCACAGTCACGCAGGCCAACCACATTGAGCCACCGAATCGCGTGGTCTATCGCGGTTTGCTCTGAATCGCGATAGCCCCGGGTCCGAAAAAATCCCGACAGCAAATTGTGGTTCAAGCTGTGGTGCTGCGCCACCAGCAGGTTTTCCAGCACCGTCATTTCACGAAACAGACGGATGTTCTGGAACGTGCGGGCAATGCCATGGCGGGCGATGCGATGCGAACCACCCAACAATTTGGATGCCAACAGCTTGCCCAGGTTTTGGGAGTGCCCGCCAACCGTCAAGTCGATATCGCCCGCGCTGGGCCGGTAAAACCCGGTAATGCAGTTGAACACGGTTGTTTTGCCAGCCCCATTGGGCCCAATCAACGCCGAAATGGAGTCAGTCGGAATGTCGAAGTTCACATCAGTCAAGGCCTGAATGCCGCCAAAGCGCATGCCTAAACTGCGCACCGTGAGCAGGTTGTTGCCAGGCATCATGATTTAGTTTCAGGAAGGGTGAAGATTGGGCGGCGCGTGCGAATCAAGCCACGGGGTCGCCAAATCATCATGAGCACCATCAAGATGCCAAACGCCAGAATCCGGAAATCTGCAAACTCGCGCAGCATTTCCGGCAGCAAGGTCAACACAAAGGCGGCCACAATGACGCCAACGATCGAACCCAGCCCCCCCAGCACCACAATCGCCAGAATCAGCGCTGACTCAAAAAAAGTGAAAGAAGTCGGGTTGACAAACCCTTGGTAACTGGCAAAAAAGACACCTGCCAAACCACCGGTCATGGCCCCCATCATGAAGGCCGAAAGTTTGACCACCACCGGGTTGATGCCCAGTGAACGGCAGGCAATTTCATCTTCACGCAGCGCCTCCCAGGCCCGCCCCATCGGCATGATGCGCAGCCGGTAAATCCAGCTGATCATCAGCACCACCACCAGGAACAAGACAACATACAGAAACAGGAATTTCATGTTGGGGTTGTAGGTCCAGCCCATGAATTCGTGGAACGGTGTGCCTCCGAATTTGGCGAGGCGTGTGAATTCCAGACCGAACAATGTCGGGGCTGGCACCGGCAAGCCATTCGGGCCACCCGTCACCTCCAGCCAGTTGGTCAGCACCAGGCGGATGATTTCACCAAACCCCAAGGTCACAATGGCCAGATAGTCGCCATGGGTTCTGAGCACGGTAAAGCCAAGCAGCCCCCCCAAGGCGGCAGCGAGCAACGGTGACAAGGCCAGTGCGCCCCAAAATCCCAGACCCCAGTGCTGGGAGCCCAAGGCGAGAAAGTAGGCACCTACTGCATAAAACGCCACAAAACCCAAATCAAGCAAGCCCGCCAGCCCGACCACAATGTTCAGCCCCAGGCCTAACAACACATAGATCATGGCCAGCAACAAGGACTTCATCACGTAGCTGTTGTCAACAAAAACAAAGGGCAGTGCAAATGCGACCAAGCCGGCTACGGCGCTGATCCATGCCCATGTCCGCCATTCATGGGCTGTTTGCACGGTTGCGGCCTGGGCCTTTTTGATGGCAGAACGATCCATCTTTTTTTTCGCCCAGCCGGTGTTAAGTACGGCCAGAAATAACACGCGTCCCAGCGTGACGACGCTGGCCAACCACATGGGCCGCTGCCAGTTGGGAATGAAGTCCAGCCCGGCAAGTCGCAGCCCCGTGATGGGGCCAAACACAATCCAGGCCAACACAAAAGTGAACAACGCGTCACGCGATAAATCGCGCCACACGGCCGGTGTTTTGGCGGTGGCACCGGGTACATTTTTTGGAAGCGAACTCATACTTTCTCCACCGCCGGTCGGCCCAGCAGGCCGCTCGGTTTGAAAATCAACACGATGATGAGTACCGAGAACGAAAACACATCTTTGTAATCCGTGCTGACATACCCGGAAAAAAGCGACTCCAGCAGGCCCAGCAACACACCACCAAGCAAGGCCCCCGGCAGCGATCCAATACCGCCCAAAACTGCGGCGGTGAAGGCTTTGACCCCAACCACAAAACCAATGTAAAAATCAAAGGAGCCGTAGTTGAGCGTCACCAGAAAGCCAGCGATGCTGGCCGACACCGCGCCAATCACAAACACAATGGAGATGACACGGTGGGTGTCAATGCCCAGCAAGGTCGCCATCTTGGGGTCTTGCTGTGTGGCGCGACAGGAACGCCCCAAGCTGGTGTATCTGATCATGTAGGCCAACCCCGCCATGCTGGCCAGTGCCACCAGGACGATTAAGAGCTGGATGTAGGTGATTTGAAAAAACTGATCATCACCAGTGCCCAACCAAACACGAAAAGCACCGGCCAGGTAGGGCTTGATGCCCTGTGGATTGGGGCCCTGGGCAAGTTGCACATAGGCTTGCAAAAAGAGCGACACACCGATCGCTGATATCAAGGGTGTCAACTTGGGCGCGCCCCGTAACGGTCGGTAGGCCACTCGCTCAACCACCCAGCCATAGACACCGGTGACCGTCATCACAACAAGCAGTGCAATCAACAAAGTGGGGGCAATGGCCTCGACCCCGAAGTAGGCCAGCACACTCAGTGTGATGCCTGTGACGTAGGCCGAGACCATGTACACATCCCCATGGGCAAAGTTGATCATGCCGATGACCCCATAGACCATGCTGTAGCCCACGGCGATCAAGCCGTAAATCATGCCCAACACCAGTCCGTTGACCACTTGCTGGCCGAAGATATGTCCATCCATGGTGGATTCCTGTTCTGTGACGAGACGGGCGGCTGACAGACCCTCTCTTCTGCCCCGTCACACCTGCCACGGCCTTGCCATGACGTGGAAGTGAGCGGCGAGACAAGGGGCAGTTTTGGTCTATTTGGAGACGCGGACGTAAGTGCCGTCGTCTTTGTAGGCGCTCACCACGTAGGCTGCCGAGGTCAGGTCACCTTTGGCATCCCATGATTTTTTGCCCAGGATGGTCTGAACCGGGTTGGCCTTGATCCACTTGGCCATAGCCGCACCCGAGGTGGCATTGGCCCCCTTCAAAGCCGCCGCAGCCACTTGCACACCTGCATAGGTGTACAAGGTAAAGCCTGCGGGTTCGAAACCACCC
>CAISLL010000043.1 GCA_903886165.1 uncultured beta proteobacterium
CAAGCCAAACACCGCTGGGTCAAGACCACTATCAAACACAGTGTTTCCTTAACGTGGGTAGGGTCATGCGATATCGTTGGCAGACGCGGGTGCAGCCACCGACACAAGCGGCTTTCTTGCACGCATCAACACCTCAAACACAGTGCCTTCCTTGCTGCTGCGACAGCTGATCCGACCATCAATCTCTTTAACCAAGCCATGCACAATGCTTAAACCAACACCGCGATTTTTGCCCGGCTTTGTGCTTTGCACCGGTGAAAACAAATGTGTCATCACCTCTGCCGGAATCCCCGGCCCGGAGTCAATCACGCACATCTGCCGAAAATTGCGGCCTTCACGCACCACGACACCATTAACCTGCACCACTATCTGCCCACCCAAAGGCATGGCCTCCACCGAGTTTTTGATCAGATTAATCAAAATTTGCTTGATCACATCTGCTGTCCCGTCCACCTCAGCCGGCTGCTCCGGCAGCTGTGCGCTAATCTGTACTGACGCTGGCAAAAACTTACTCTCACGAAACAAATGAACCAAGTGCTTCACCACCACGTTTATGTTTGTGGCACCTGCCTGCACCTTGGGCGTCGCACCGGCGAATTCATCCAGAAGTTGTCCTACGCGGTCAATTTCTTCCGTCAGGATCGTGATTTCTTCTGTGAGTGACTCCTGCCGACTGGACTTTTCGTCAAGCACACCAAGGTAGTTCTTGATGATGGTAAGTGGATTGCTCACTTCATGCACCATTTTGCGCGAACTGAGCTTGTACTCTTCGCGCAGCTTGGCAATGCGCCGATCCATCTCGCCACGGTCAGACGCAGCACTCAGCGCCATGGCAACCTGAACGCCAAACGTTTGAAGCCATTTCTGCTGGCGCTTGATGTCAGGCAAGCGCCAAGCGGCCACGCCGGCCACCAGCAACCCCATGCAACGCCCGCCACTGGCCATTGGCACACACACCAGGCATTCCGAGTCCAAAATCCTCAGCAACTGATCTTCGACCAAGCTGAGCGACGTCCTTTCAGGCCCTATAAAAGTCGGGCAACGCTGCTTGGCGGCGTCAGCCAAAGCTCCGCCAGCCGACAGCTTGATGGCAAATTCTCCCAGGCGCTGGCGCTGTTCAGAATACGAAACGCCCACCAACGCCAAACCGTTGCCGCTGGTCAAAAAAACAACCGCATCGTCTATGTTGAACAATATGCGCGCGTTCTGCCGCACGGCAACCAGCAGTTGGGCATCACCTGCCTGGCGCGCAAGGGACTGCCCCAATTCAGCCATCAAGGCCCGGTTGCGCACCTCGTCATTGAGCAATATTTGCGCGGGGTTGCCAGTGGCTGGCATCGACGTTGGGGGTGCAAGAAGGTCCGCAGCGCCTGAAATATCGACACCCAGGAAGGCGGCCGCACGGGCCACCTGGGCTGCACCCCCTTGCAGCATCACGTCGAGCTCGGCGGCGTCAATCTGGCAAATGACACCAGCGTCTGCCGGCAGCGGCTCGCAAGCGTTGTGGTCAGCCATTGAATGTGCCAGATGCACAATGCGTATCAGGGTGTGTGCGTCGGCCAGGCGTGCG
>CAISLL010000044.1 GCA_903886165.1 uncultured beta proteobacterium
AGGCGGAACAACGCCTCTGCCTTGTCCTTGCGGATCACGCTTTGGGCCAGCATCAGGTAAGTGAGGTTGGCATCGCGGATGTCTTTGGAGAGTTGCTCGTCGTTCATGGTGTGCTCCGGAAAAAGGCTTCAATTAATTGGATGGTGTTTTGGGCTCAATTGCTTGCTTCACCACCATGGAGCCGATTCTGAATGAACGCTTTAGAAACTTGAATCGGGAAGTGGCTAATGCGGCTGTCGGGGAATGGCGGGGGTTTGTAGGAAAAAGCCTGACATGGAGCTGTTGCACAATCAAGCCCCATGCCAACCACGCCAGAAAATCAGTCATGAGTCTCGACTACACCCCCTTGGGCAACGCGATTGCGCAGCTTGAGAAGAGCTTGACTTACGCCAACTCGGCAGCCGCCATGGCTGACCCTGGTTTGCGCGAGCAGTTGCGCAACTCAGTGATACAGTGTTTCGAGTTCACCTATGAGCTCAGTTGGAAAATGCTCAAGCGTTATCTGGAAGAAACGGAGGCCAACCCTTCTGAAATTGACATCAGCACTTTTCAGAACCTGATCCGACTCGGCAATGAACGCTCATTGTTGCGCTCAGACTGGCGGCAATGGAAAATCTACCGCCAGGCCCGTACGGACAGCAGTCATACCTACGATGCTTCCAAAGCTGAAGCGGTTTTTGCACTGGTTCCTGATTTTCTGGTCGAGGCCCGCGGCCTGTTTGATGAACTCATGCGCCGCAACGGTCAGCCCTGATTGGCATGATGACTCCGGTGCTTTCAGGTGAGCCCCCCATTGACATCGATCCCCGTGACTGGGCCGATATCGTGCGCATCCTGCATGAGCAAGTCCCGGCCATGGAGGTGTGGGCGTTTGGTTCGCGGGCCAGACGTACGGCCAAACCTTATTCGGACCTGGACTTGGCATTGATCACGCAACAACCACTGTCGCTTGATCAGTTGGCCGCCATCACCGACGCCTTTGCCACATCGGATCTGCCGATCCGCATAGATGTGGTGGACTGGGCATCCACCAGCGAGGCCTTCCGCAAGCGCATCGCCCAAGATAAAGTGGTGGTGCAGACAGCCTGTTCCTGACGCACAAAAGCATTTTTCAATGCGATTCCCGTGCATCTGCCTAAAATCAATCCACAGTCCTCGACCCTGCTGACTGCATCGATTTGAAAAAAGGCAATGACCGTGGCAACCCGCAAATTTTTGATGCCAGATGTCGCGCCCGGAAAAAGCCCGCCAGATTGGGTGCAGACTCTGCGCGACGAGCCAGAGCTTGATTTTGCCGTGCTGGTGGGCAGTCGCGCCACTGACACCGCCCGCGCAGACAGCGACTGGGACATCGCGCTGCAATGGTCACCGCTGCTTGACTGGTTTGTTTTGCTGGGCAAAACCGAAACCCTGCGGCACCTATTGGCCCGACAACTCAATGTGGCGCCTGAAACCATTGACCTGATCGAATTGCGTCGCGCCAACTTGGCTATGCGCGCCAGTGTGGCCGAAGAAGGCCAGCCACTGGCGGGTGAAGACTCGTTGGCCTGGGCGCATTTCCTTCAGCGTACCTGGCGTGAGCTGGAGGACTTTTACTGGGACAAGCAGCATGCGGCTTGACCTCTACCAAGCTGAGACGGCACGGGTGGCCGCCGAGCAAAGCGCCCTGCTGGCACAAGCCAAGGCCATCCTAAAGGAAGGGCGTGCGTTGACGCCTCTGGAGCAAGGTGGTGTGCTTCATGCGCTTCAAATACTCATTGAAAACGCCATCGGCAAAGCCAAACAGTTGCTCAAAGCCAGTGGGCAACCCGTGCCGGTGTCAGGCTATGACGCATTCAAGGCCCTGGTCAGCCGCGACCTGGTTGCGCAGGCTGACCTCGCCGCTTGGAATGCCATTGTCGGTCTGCGCAGCCGCATCGTGCATGACTACATGAAGATTGACATGGACCAGGTGATTGCCTTGATTGCCGACGACAAAGACCAATTTGTGGTGCAGTTTTTGGTGACGGAGTTCCCAGCATAAGACTTGGTATGGGCACGCTCATCCGATTTATATGAAATATGCCTCTGGCCCAGATAAATAATGCGTGAAAAGCTATTTAATGTATAGCACTTAATGCAACAAAATTCCCCCGGCGCTGGCACCCTTGCCCGCGCGTGCGGGCGGCGTGCAAAGGCCGCACTCAAAGTGGCGGCTGTTTTCATAAGGCTCAGACACAAAGTGGCCACCACACTTGCAACACTTGGTCATGGCCAGCATGTG
>CAISLL010000045.1 GCA_903886165.1 uncultured beta proteobacterium
ACCGCAGCGCAATTCGCCGCCATAGACGACCTGGCCATCGTGTCCTTGCGCGCGCCGGGCGGCCGACGCATTGATGCGCCCGCCGCACCGCTCAAAGCCATCATCGGCGCGATGGTGGACCTGCTGACTGACCCGCAGCGCCTACAAAATCAGGGCTTTCTGCGCCTGGACGCCTGGGAAGCGCGCCGACTTGATACCTTGCGCGCCAGCCTGCTGGAGACCCACCGCGAGGGGTCGCACAACGCCTGGCAACTTGAAGGCGACCTGGGCCTGGCCAGCCTGGCCAAACGTTTGAAAGCCCTGGGCGCGCCGCAAGCAGTGGCCGCGCCCGCCGACCTGCAAGTGCAACTGCGCCCCTACCAGATGGAAGGACTGGCCTGGCTGCAATACCTGCGCCTGCACAGTCTGGGCGGAATCCTGGCCGACGACATGGGCCTGGGCAAAACCGCGCAGGCGCTGGCCCACGTATTATCCGAAAAACACGCGGGACGACTCGACCTGCCGGTGTTGGTGGTGCTGCCCACGTCCCTCATCTTCAACTGGCAGCTTGAGACCAAACGCATGGCCCCCGGGCTGCGCCTGCTGACCTTGCAGGGGCCGCAGCGTGAGGAGCTGTTCGTGCAAATGCCTGATCACGATGTGGTGCTGACCACCTACCCGCTGCTGTGGCGCGACATGGATGCGCTGGCTGCACAGCACTTTCACCTGGTGATCCTGGACGAAGCGCAGATGGTGAAGAACGCTGGCAGCCGCAGCGCCCGCGCCCTGCGCCGCCTGCAGACCCGCCACCGCCTGTGCCTGACCGGCACACCGATGGAAAACCACCTGGGCGAGCTATGGGCCCAGTTTGACTGGTTGATGCCCGGCTTTCTGGGCGACGCCCGCCACTTTGCCGCCCATTGGCGCAAGCCGATCGAGGAGAACGGCGAAACCCTGCGCGCGGCGCTGCTGGCCCAGCGCGTGCGCCCCTTCATTCTGCGTCGGCGCAAGCAGGACGTGGCCGGCGAGTTGCCACCGCGCACCGAGGTCATCCAACGCGTGCAGTTGCAGGGCGAGCAGCGCGAGCTGTATGAGAGCGTGCGCGTGGCGGCCGATGTTCAAGTGCGCCGCGTGCTGCAACGCCAGAGTTTTAACGGCGCGCAGATCAACATCCTGGACGCGCTGCTCAAGCTGCGCCAAGTCTGCTGCGACCCGCATCTGGTCAAGGGCAGCAATCCCGGCCCCAGCATGGAGCGTGCCAAGCTGGAGCTTTTGGCCGACATGCTGCCCACACTGGTAGAAGAAGGCCGCCGGGTGCTAATTTTCTCGCAGTTCACCGAGTTGCTGGACCTCATTGCACAGCAACTGCACGCACTTAATTCGCCGTTTCTCAGCCTGACTGGCAAGACCCCGACCCAGGAGCGCGGTCAAGTGGTGCAGCGGTTTCAGGCGCAAGAAGTACCCTTGCTGTTGCTCAGCCTGAAAGCGGGCGGCATCGGCCTGAACCTGACCGCGGCCGACACGGTGATTCACATGGACCCGTGGTGGAACCCCGCCGTGGAAGAACAGGCCACCGCGCGCGCCCACCGCATCGGCCAAGACCGCCCGGTATTTGTCTACAAGCTGGCGGTGCAAGGCAGTATCGAGGAGCGCATGCTGGAATTGCAGGCGCGCAAACTGGCACTGGCCAACAGCGTGCTGGGGCACGACGGCGCGGTGGCACTCAAGTTTGACGCAGCCGATCTGGATGCTTTACTGGCACCGCTTGGCGTCTTGACGGCCACTTCGTCAACGCCGCCAGAAGCGGCGCGGCGCTGGGGGCGAAGCGGTAGCCGGGCTTGATTCAAAAAGACAGGCCACATGACGATACCCCTCATGCCAACGGATCAACCGACAAGAGGTCAAGCGCCCCAAGTTGTCGCCCCATATCCATCAAGTAGTCGCGGCCAATTCCAGGTCCGTTCTCCTTTGCTTGGTACCACCGATTGGGGATCCAATTCCCCCCGTGCTGAGCACCAGCCAGTGCGCCCGCCATGGCCCCCACGGTATCCGTGTCGCCACCGAGCATGACGGCCCGGATCACGCATACTTCAGGACGACTCCACTCGTTGGCAAAGGCCCAAAGGGCGCAGGCGACAGCTTGAGCCGCGTGGATCTGAAACTGCTCCCCAAACTCGTTCGGTGTGCAGACCCTACCAAGGAACTGCTCGTCGGACCAGCTTCGCGCCATGCCCTCCAGGATCAGGCCGATTCTCAAGCGCATCGGTTCCGTGCGAGCAAGGGATTCAAGCTTGGCAAGTAGACCGGCAACTCGCGCCTCAGAGGCATCGCTCCAGCGGCAAAGCTCGGAAATGGCATTGGCCTGAATGAAGGCGCCGTCAACGGCTGCTGGATGGACATGCGTGCACAGCAGCGCCACTTCCACCGCACGGTACAAGACATTCTGCTGTGCATGTCAAAATGCAAGGCCCACCGGTGCAATCCACATGGCACCCCCATTGGCGTAGGATCACTGAGGGTGAATGGCCCTGCCCGTGGCTCTGAAATCCGCCCCCCGTGCCAATAGATCCAGAATCTGACTTGCTGAAGGGCCATAACCTCGTCGTGGGTACGCGGTAAACGCCTGTGCGTACGCTATCGAGCAGTGATTGCCATCGATTGCCCCGCAGGCAACCAGACTGGCCGCCAACGCGATCGTCATCTCGGTGTCATCCGTGAACATGCCCATGGGGCGGGCTGGCGAATCGAGAAAGTGCGCCAGCAGGCCATGTTCCTGAAGAATCTCGCTGCGGCTAAAAAATTCGACATTCGCACCCAGAATGTCTCCGACGGCGGTGCCAAGCAACGACCCGATGCACCGTGTTTTATGTAGGGGTGGCATAGCTTTTAAAGAATTCATAAGAAAATCAAGTCAGTACGTCACCGAACGCCCCAAATCTATCACCTCGTTTTCTACCGAAATAAAAGAGGTGGCGGCTTACCTGCCAAGCCTTCAGTGATTTCACCCCATGGCCACAACTGTCACGCGCACCCCATCGTTGAGACTTTCATCCCGATTTGTGCCGTAAATTAGGGAAGCGTCGGGGGATGTACTGGCCCGAATAGTTTTCATCACGAGCTTGGACTCCGACAGCTTTAAGATGCCTTTGGCTGCTGAAATCACCACCAGCACACCTTTTGCATTTGACAGATCAACACCTTGCATCAGCGGGTAATTCAGGGCCTGTTGAGCGGCGACACCGGCGCGATCAAGACCACTGGCCACGGCAACGCCCAGCGCAGCCTTGCCAGGCCCTCGCAGGAGGGTGCGCACGTCTTCAAGGTCGACATTGACATGGCCCGGTGCATTGACAATCCCGGAAAAGCCACTGATAACGTCTTTCGTTAAGCCATTAGAGTAGGCAAATCCTTCGGCCATAGAGACATCTTCCCCCAAAGATGTCAGCAACATGTCGTTGGGCACGATGATCAGCGCATCCACATGATTTTTCAGTTCGGCTATGCCCGCGTTCGCGGTATTGACGCGGTGGCGACCTTCAAACTCGAAAGGTTGGGTCACCACACCAACGGTCAAAATACCCATACCTTTGGCCACCCGTGCAATCATGGGCGCCGCTCCTGTGCCGGTGCCACCACCCAACCCAGCGGTAATAAAGAGCATATGCGCCCCATCCAGGGCGGACCGCAGAGCGTGCTCAGTTTGCGTTGCGGCCAAGCCTGCCAAGGCTGTATTCCCCCCGGTACCCAGGCCACTGGCGCCCAGTTGGATGATTTTCTTGGCACGACCGGCATTCAAGCTCTGTGCATCTGTATTGACACTAATGAAGTCAACGCCCCGCACATGGTGGTCGATCATGTAATCAATCGTGTTGTTGCCCCCGCCGCCCACGCCGATAACCACGATCTTGGGTGCATCCACGCTGCCACCCACACCTTCAGTGCTTACGCCATCGCTTGGTACCAGCGGTTTGGGAATCTCCCCATTACCGGGATAGGCCCAAACTGTGACCGGCAAGGCCGAGGCCATCCATGTGGAAAGGACATAGCGAAACAATTCACGCCGAGCAACCATCAACATCTCCTGGAGGTGAGTTCACGCAAGTTAACTCGCAACTGCGACAGAATGCGTCGCAGCGGCAATCATCGACCCAAACAAGCCACTAAAAGAATCCCACTTTGCCTTTTCCCTGAGCCTTGATGGACGTCTCGGCCTCAAGCCTCTTTAAAAACTCAGGGGCTGATGGACGCTCACCCAAACCAGACAGGTTTTTGACAACCACCGCAAAGTCACCCGGTGCCAAATCTGCCAACCGATGCACTTGGTCTTGCAGGTTCTGGGCCTCCTCGAGCGCGCCGCCCAATCGGCAGAACTCTTGAACAAACAGGTCATAACCTTGCTGGGGCTTCAGGTAGTCAAATTTCACCTTATGACTAAAGCGCCGAAGGCTGGCGGGCTCCAGTTTGTCCATCAGGTTGGTCGTGGCAAAGAAAATCCCGTCAAAGCACTCCAGCTGAGTCAGCAGCTCATTGGTTTGCGTCGCTTCCCAATGTTGCTGGGCACCCCGGCGGTCCGACAAAAAGGAATCTGCTTCATCAAGCAGCAAGACAGCATCCTCATCAAGGGCCTGCTGGAACATCGCCGCAATGCGCTGTTCGGTGCCGCCCACGTATTTGTTCAGCAGGTCCGATGCGCGCTTGATCAGCACGGGCTTTCCCAGCTCGCCAGCAACATGCCGGGCCAGTTGAGTTTTTCCGGTCCCTGACGGACCATACAAGCAAAAACTGGCTTGCGGGCGGATACGCAGGCCATTCAGGATGGCCGCAATATCGGCATCCGTATTCAGATAAGCAAGGCTGTATTGCGTACGGGCTGTGGCGGTAAGATTCTTGCGGGTTTGGCCCAGCAATGAGCGGCTGCGCTGCAAAGCCATTTGCACATGTCGCCAGGCTTGTTCAGGCGCCACAAGCGAGCTCAGTTGCGCCACGCGGGCCGCCCGCTCCAGCTGCGCGGGGAGCAGGTCATCGAGCTCCGCAATGGCCGAGACTGCGGCCGCATCGGGTGCATGTTGCCCCAGGTGATTGGTGACCATGCGCGTGCGCACCAGCTGGGGTGGAATGCGTAACGCCAACGAATAATCAAATCGGCGCAAATAGGCCGAGTCGATATTTGCATCGTTGGTGATCCAGATGGTGGGCACCGGGTTTTCTTCCAATGCACGATTAATCCATGCTTTGCCCCCCTTGTTGCCCTCGGATTTATTGGCGAACAACATGCCAAAGAGCCCATCCTCGTGCTGGCCCGGCAATACATCCTCAACTTCATCAAACAACAGCGCCACCTGAGTCTTGTCCTTGAGCGCGCGCTGGCAAAACGTCAGGCTATGCAACCGTTGTTCACCCGAGAGCGGATCCCCATCCTCGTCGGCAAACCCAATGTCAAACAGGTTCAAGCCGCAATGCGTGGCCAGTGCTTTGGCGAATTCTGTTTTTCCGGTGCCGGGCGGGCCGTACAGCAAAATATTGATGCCCTTGGCCTGGATTTGCTGGCCCCCGGCAAAGTAGGCTGTCAGCAACTCGATATCTGGCGCCAAATGGTTGTAGTCAGCCAAGGTCAGTGTTGCGGGCTTGGACGGGCGCAGCACACGACGGCTCAGTTCATCATCACTGGCCAGAACATCGAGCATCACAGCCTGGAGGTCATTGACCAGGGTGATTTTTCCTTCCAGGTCTATCTCATCATGATCGATGCTGATCAAGCCTGAGGTGATCAAGACGCTGTCGCGCCGAAGGGCCTTGCGGATCGATTTACCAGGCTGTCCGGTCAGGGTCGAGAGCAGGCTCGCCATGGCGTCGTCACGCAGTGAAATGCTGCAGTTCGAGATGAATTCATTGAAAGGGGTGAAGCAACTCAAACAAGCGGCAAAGGTCAGTATCGCGTGTTCTGTCTCATTCAAATGAACCATCCGACCCAATCGCTCCACGTTCTGAAACAAAGGTAAAACAGGATCCACACCCTGGTCAATGAGTTCTTGGCGACGTTTTTTGAGGAGTTTCATGACCTGCTGACGCCGCATGCGAGTTTGCTCACGCTTTGTCCGGGTCTTGCGATTGCGGTGAACGGCAGAAACAACAGACTCGGTCTCAACTTCCAGCAGGTCAGCTCCCAGCTCCAGAAGGAAATCGTCTTCATCCTCCTCGTCGCTATCGTCTGTCAACAATGTTTTGAGCTCTTTCATCCCCGTGATTTCAACAAATTCCGGATGAGAAAACGTTCTCGTCAAGGAACCACAGGGCGGCTTTTCTGTCCAGTTCAACGACAGACTGATGTCAATTAGCCATAAACCAAGGAGCGGCTTGTAGACCTCAAGACCGCTGTGCTTTCCAGCAGAGGGGTCGGTATGCAATTTCTGACCGATCCGCAAAAAACTGGGCATTTGACGCATATTGGGCTCCTGTTAATGACTACGACGTTCAGCCAGTGTGCCTCCCCATTGCGACAAGGAATGACGCATAGAAATTTCACTTCAATGAGAATTTGCGACATTTGATGTCGCAAATGAGGACTCCAATCGACTCAACAACAAACGAGCCCGTGAGCCCTTCCATGCTTTTTCTTCCCCAACGTCAATTGACATTTGCAAATTTTCAGTGCCGGCCAGGCAGTGTGCGAGCCCGTGGCGCGTGTGCTGGGTTTGTTCTGGGTGAGGGCACCGCTTACCGTGAGCCCGTGCTGATATTGGCTGGTCCACCGGGGTCAGGCAAGACCCACCTGCTGCACGCTACAGCCAACTTCAGCAAAACCCACCAAGATGAAGACTCGACCAGCAGTACGCTGACTGCCTTGCGTTTGGCAGAAGAGGTGCACCGCGCTCTCGAGTTCCGTGATTTACCGATCTGGATGAACCGTTTCGCGGCGGAAGACTTTTTGGCGATTGACGACGTGGATCATCTGCTGCACGACAGCACCGCCTCTGACTTTTTGCTCAAAGTCCTGCAAATTCGCAGCAGTAAACGACGCAAAACCTTGTTGACAAGTGGGCTGTCAACGATTCGAAGCCCTGCATGCCAGCTGAATGCTTTTCTTAACCACCAAACAGCCCTCCGGCTGACCTGAACTTGAAGGAGTATGACCATGACCCTCTGGAAAAACTGCCGCGCTGACATCTATTACACCGATGAAAGTGACCTCAATGACCCCGGATATGAGGTTCGCATCACCGATGACGAAATGGTCATCTCATATGAGGGAGAAAGTGGATGGGTCAACTACGCAGGCAAAGATCTAGGAGGAGGGCACTATGCCCTGATCAGTCCTGAGGTGAAGGGGCGTGCCATGATGCACCATGCGCCGGAGAGCGAAATCATCGAAGGCAACTGGTCAGAAGAGGGTTGCCACGGGATGTGGCGCCTGCATCTGATCGCGTAAGACTCAAATTGCGTTTTAGCTGACTCACTCATAACGGGGCATCAAGGGGCGGCGCAGGCGGTGCTTGACGCATCTCATCCAATCTCTTGACCAGGTCGGGTGGACCGATCACACGCACCAGTTTGCCATAACCAAGCAACCAGGTCAGGAGGCTGCCTGTGGGATACAACGTGGCCTTAACTCTCAGCCACTTGTCCGACAACACCTCCTGTTGCTGATCTTCAGCTAGCTGATATTCAAGCATTTTCCGCTGGGCATGGGGATGAAAATCGACAATCAATGTGATTTCATCCTCGCTAACATAAAACTCGTTGAAACCTTCCTCAACATAGTCTAAAAAATCAGCCACGTCAGGTGCTGATGCGGGGGTGTAGCGGGCGGTGGCCTGCGCGATTCGATGGATCGCATAGGACGTGTAGTCTTTATGCTTGACGTTATAGGCCAGAAGATAGAGTGTCTGGTTGGAGGCAACGATGCCAGCGGGTGTGATCACATGCTCTTTTTTTTGACCGCCGGCACGGATATGCTCAATCTTGATTTCCTCGCCCTTTTGCAATGCCAAATACAGGGCGGCCAGCACGGGTGGATCAATGGTGGGTGGCTCCAATTGAATGCCCTCGCGCTTACTCGTTAGCCGCTCGTACCACGGGTTATCTGGATTTTTGGCCAGCAGAAGATTTTTTGAGGCGCTAAACCAGGGGGTGAGCGATCCGACAATGTTGGCGGGCAAGATTTCCTCAAGCAAACTTTGGGCTAGATGAAAGGCGAGCGCCGCGTATTCGTCCAAAACCGGCAGTACAAATCGGGGGGTGGTTCCCGCTTTGATCGACCAATATTTACTGCGCCCTCGCTCATCGCATTCGATGCTGTAGGTCTGCACCATGTGCTCCAGGTCACGCTGGAACTGGCGTTTGGTGATTTGATCCTGGCCGACCACTTCCCACAATTCAGTGGTGCTGGCTGCAATACCCGTGCTGGTGAGGTGATTGAGGATTCTGAGGTGGCGATGCTGTTGGTTTGTCAGCTCGCCACGGCCAAACTGACGTCTGGTGATGTCATCGATACCGTCTTGATGCGGTAGTTTGGTCATTGGTATCTCCCTTTTAATTGATCAGACATTTCATGTCGCATATGCAAATCATACTGCAGTTATGAGTTCAGCGATATGTTGTCCTGACCTCTCAAACTTCAGGAGGTGAGCGATGAGTTACGCGGTTCTGGTTTTGGAGCAACCATGGTGGGGACTGCATGAGGACCCTGGTCAGACATCGGCACGTTATTTTCTGGATGGGCTATCGCGCCTGGATGGGTTGCCGACTTTTTACGCTACGTTTTACGACACCAGCAGTTTTGGCCAGGCTTTGAAATACCTGGTGGATGCTCGCAAGCTTGAATTTGTCGATCACCTGATTGTCTATGTGGCCAGCCACGGTTCAGGCGCCCGGCTGGGCAATGGCAATGCACCTGACATGAACCTGGGCACCGTGTTTGATCGCATCCAGAAATTCGGCAAAGGCAAGGTCGTTGGCGTAATTTTGGACAGTTGCGAGATTGGCGCACAGTTTCGAATGATTGAAGCAGGTATGAAGAAGACCAAGATCAGGTGGCTAATGGGCTATGGTGCATCGGTGGATTGGTTGACCTCGACGTTGATCAATCTTCACGTTCTGTCAGTAATGGCCAATTTGGAATCGGATGAGTTGAAAAGCACCAAGGCGCTGAAAGCTGCTGTGCAAGAGGCGTTCGGGTTGTTCAATCCGTGCTTGGTCATTGAAGATGACGAAGTGGCTGGCGACGACGCTGAGGATCCGCTTTTGTTGTCAGAGATTTTGACCGTGGCTATTCAGGCTTCCAATAAGATGCCAACATTCCTGTCGCCAGATGACATTTGGCCTGAATTCGTCGTGGAGGCTTAGCGGAGGTAACCATCAAAATCCGCAGAATGGCAACGCCTGCGCATGACAAAGCCATCGCCGCACTACTGGCAGACCTGACCTCTGAGGAATTGCGCCACCCCGAAACAGGCGCCAAAATGATTTACATCCTGGTGTGAAAGTGCAACTCCAATTCTGACCGGATCAGTATTTCTGACCTTCTCAAAGCCAGCGTGCTCTACGCCCCTTTCAGATGTCCTCATTGCGGCCGCAACTACGGCAATATGTCGGCTAGCTTTGTACCATGCCTATCCGGTTAGCACAGGTTAAAAGTTCAAGTAGTGAAAAAGCCGTCGCTGACGGATCTTTGGCTATGCGATCTTAAATTTTTAGCTTCCTTTCCCCTGCGAGTCGGCGGAAATGGGTGGTTTTGAACCCGTCAGGGGCAATCTACAAAAAAGTTCCTGCACAACCTGTGTCAACCGGATAGGCATGCTTTGTACATCGCATTCCATGGACATCATGCGATAGAGCAGCCATCTTCCAGGCATTCATCGGCTAGAAAATCCCAGAAAACAAGGGCTTTCCATGCCTGGGACGGTGACACATTTACCTTCCGATCCGGATTGCGGTGACACAATTACCGTCACACCCCTGAAAGCCAGCACCCATGCGGCTTGGGGAACGTCTTGCCTGCCTTCGAAACGGGCAGTGACACATTTACCTTCCTCTACGCAGGCTGCGGTGTCAATGCGAGGAACGGGATTTATTGGCCGCAGGCTTGCTGGTAGTTGACCGTGTAGCCGGTTTTTTCTTGATGGCCACGGCTTTTTTGACAGGTGTCGCCACCTTGGAGCGGGCTGGCGGTTTTTTCACGATAGCTTGAGCTGCCTGTGCCTGTATCAGTATTTCAGCCTCTTTTTGTAGTACCGCAATTTGTTGGTTGATCTCGAGCAAGTTGGCTGTCGCAGATTTTGAACGTACGGTAGGCGTCTGGTTGGAGGTTGCAAGCTTTGCGGTGGGCTTCCTTGCACGGGTGGGCACCCCTTTTTTGGCCAGTGTGACTTTTTTCACCTCTGCTGCCTTCTTCACCACCGCAACATTCTTCATGTCAGCGCCTTTGTTTGCCGAGCGCGGATTTTCGAGCACCTGGGGCGGGACTTCCGCCGGTGCATCCATCTCCAGGCCAAACACGTCGTCCAACAGGGCGTCGTCGAGCACCCGGGAGCTGGCCGGGCCTTTTTTCAGCGGGGTCAAGCCGGCACCCGCCTGCGTCACCAGGTCTTTGGCATTCACCTGGCGTAGCGCAAACAGCCATTCGGGTTGAGTGTCAAGGCGCGCGCCCACACCATACAACACGGCGGCCACGTGTTTGCACATCGCGGCCGAGTCCGGGCAACTGCAACTCAAACTGATCTCTTTGGGAGCCGGAAACAGGCCGGTGCGCGGGGCACAAATGTGCTGCATGACCGCTGCAGAGAGTTTGCCCTGCAGCAGTTCGACCAGCGAATCGATGGATCCGGCACAGCTTTTACCGATCGCCGCCCACTGCTGCGGTGGCACCGGAGCCACTTTGAGCGACACCCGGTACAGGCTGGAGCCCATCACCTGGGCCTTGATTTCGCCCGGCGTGATCTCCAGGTGGATCACCGAGCCATTGCGCGCATAGGTGCGCCCGCGCGGCAGGCGGTTGGCATAGTCACTGTAGGACTCCAGGTTGTCACACCAGGCCTTGCCCCAGAAAGTCTTGGCGATGGCGCCACGGTAAGGCTCGATCGGCTGCAAAACTTCGCCCGATTTTTTGGCCTTGGCTGCCGCTTTTTCGGCTTTTCTGCGCCGCTCTGCCACAGAAACATAGGGTGCCCATCCGCCATAACTCATATCGTGCCTTTACCTCGTGTGTGTTGTGTGAATGTCCAATTTAACCAAATCCAGCAGCTCACGGTTGCTCAATTCAGTCAATTGCAACTCGGCACCGCCCTCGAGCACGTCCTTGACCAGTTGCTGCTTCGATTCGATCAGTGCGTCGATACGGTCTTCGACTGTGCCCCGGCAGACAAACTTGTGCACCAGCACGTTCTTTTTTTGCCCGATGCGAAAGGCCCGGTCGGTAGCCTGATTTTCGACGGCCGGGTTCCACCAGCGGTCGAAA
>CAISLL010000046.1 GCA_903886165.1 uncultured beta proteobacterium
AAGGAACGTGCCTTGATGAAGGAATTCGGTCTGGACGAGACCGTGCTGTCTGAAGAAGACATGGCCAAGCGTCGCCAGCGCCTCAAGGCCCTGATCAAGCTCGGAAAAACACGTGGTTACCTGACCCATGGAGAAATTTCCGACCACTTGCCCGACAAACTGGTGGATGCAGAGACGCTGGAAGTCGTGATTTCCATGTTGAACGACATGGGTGTGGCTGTTTATGAGCACACGCCTGATGCCGAGACCCTGCTGCTCAACCAGAACGGCCCCACTGCAGCCACGGAGGAAGAGGCGGAAGAAGAAGCTGAAGCCGCCTTGAGCACGGTGGACAGCGAATTTGGCCGCACCACCGACCCGGTTCGCATGTACATGCGTGAGATGGGCACCGTTGAGTTGTTGACGCGCGAAGGTGAAATTGAGATCGCCAAACGCATCGAAGGCGGCCTGATGGCCATGATGGAAGCCATTTCAGCCTCTCCAGCCACCATCGCCGAAATTTTGCAGTTGGGTGAAGACATCCGCAATGACAAGGTGGTGATCACGACCATTGTGGACGGTTTCTCAAACCCCAACGAGGCGGATGACTATGTGGCGGAGGAAGACTTTGACGAGTTCGATGCCGACGACGACGATGATGGCAAAGGCGGGTCCAAGGCACTGACAAAAAAACTTGAAGAGCTCAAAAAGGAAGCCATGAGCCGGTTTGACCGCCTGCGCGAGTACTTTGAAAAGATTCACAAAATATACGACAAGGAAGGTTACGGCACCCCCAGTTACATCAAGACCCAGCGTCTGTTGTCAGACGAGCTGATGTCCATCCGCTTCACTGCCAAGACGATTGAAAGGCTGTGCGACATGGTGCGCGGCCAAGTGGATGACGTGCGCAAGAAAGAGCGTGAGCTGCGCCGGATCATTGTGGACAAATGCGGCTATCCACAAGCGCAGTTCATCGCCGAGTTCAGTGGCCGTGACAAACACCATAACAAGGTCCCCAGCCATTTGCTTGATTTGAAATGGATCGAAAAGCAGGCTGCGGCAGGCAAGCCATGGAGCGCCACCATGGGGCGCAGCATCCCGCCGGTGCAGGAACTGCAACAGCGCCTGACTGACCTGCAAGCCAAGGTGGTGGTACCGCTTGACCACCTCAAAGACATTAACAAGCGCATGAACGAGGGTGAATACGCCTCGCGCGCGGCAAAAAAAGAGATGATTGAGGCTAACTTGCGCCTTGTGATCTCGATTGCCAAGAAGTACACCAACCGTGGCCTGCAGTTCCTCGACTTGATCCAAGAAGGCAACATCGGTCTGATGAAGGCGGTGGACAAGTTTGAATACCGTCGCGGTTACAAGTTCTCAACCTATGCCACCTGGTGGATTCGCCAGGCCATTACCCGCTCCATTGCCGATCAGGCACGCACCATCCGCATCCCGGTGCACATGATCGAGACCATCAACAAGATGAACCGTATCAGCCGTCAGCACCTGCAGGAATTCGGCTATGAGCCAGACGCCTCAGTGCTGGCGGAGCGCATGGAAATCCCGGAAGACAAGATCCGCAAGATCATGAAGATCGCCAAAGAGCCGATTTCCATGGAAACACCGATCGGCGACGACGACGACAGCCACTTGGGCGACTTCATCGAAGACGGTGCCAACACCGCCCCGATGGAAGCCGCCATGCAAGCGGGTCTGCGTGACGTGGTGAAAGATATTCTAGACAGCCTGACCCCACGTGAAGCCAAGGTGCTGCGCATGCGTTTTGGCATTGAGATGACCAACGACCATACGCTGGAAGAAGTGGGCAAGCAATTTGACGTGACCCGGGAGCGCATCCGCCAGATCGAAGCCAAGGCCTTGCGCAAGCTCAAGCACCCCAGCCGCTCCGACAAGTTGCGCAGTTTCACCGACAACCTGTAAGCCAGCGCCGGAAGAATTTTTCTCAAATAGCGCCTTGTGCCCTGATAAAGAGGGCACAAGGCGCTATTTTTTTGCAATAAAAACAACCCCAATTTAGACAAAGATGGGGAGGTAAGGTCGCACAGCCCAGACCCATTTCAGGAAATTCCAATACGCTACCGGTAGCTGGATACATAGGTATAAACACTACCTATGGTGTTTTTTTATTTTTTTATTTGTTGGATTTTCCGCAAAAATCATTCCTTTTCGGGATTTCTGCCACTACCATTGCAAACCGTTTTTAGGGAAACCAACATGTCACAACCAACCACCACACCCGCCTTGACCGCGCTGGCACCCCAACCCATCAGCGAAGAAGTCTTGATTGAGAAATACAGCAAGGGCGCTGAACGAACCATCGCCGATGTCAACCAGCGCGTGGCACGCGCGCTCGCCAAAGTTGAAACGCCAGAGCGGCAAGCCAAGTGGGAAGCCAAATTCCTGGCGGCGCTGGAAGCCGGTTTCCTGCCCGCGGGGCGCATCCAGTCCGCTGCGGGCACCGACCTGGCCGCCACCTTGATCAATTGTTTTGTCCAACCCGTGGGCGACTCGATCGCGCACGTGGAAGACGGCCACCCCGGCATCTACACCGCATTGACAGAAGCAGCCGAGACCATGCGTCGCGGTGGTGGTGTCGGTTACGACTTTTCCCGGATTCGCCCACGCGGCGCCTGGGTTGGCAGCACGCAAAGCAGTGCATCAGGCCCCGTGAGCTACATGCGGGTGTTTGACCGGTCTTGCGAAACCGTGGAATCCGCCGGCGCCCGTCGCGGTGCCCAGATGGGTGTGCTGCGGTGTGACCACCCGGATATTGAAGAGTTCATCCACGCAAAAGACAAGGGTGACTTGAAAAATTTCAACATTTCGGTCGGTGTCACCGACGAATTCATGAACGCGGTGCAAGCCGATAGTGACTTCACGTTGGTGCACAAGGCCGAACCAGGCGCTGCCCAAAAAGAGGCCGGCGCCTACCATGACCAGGACAAAGGCATGTGGGTTCATCGCAAGCTCAAGGCCCGCATTTTGTGGGACCAGATCATGCGCTCCACCTACGACCATGCCGAGCCGGGCGTACTGTTCCTGGACCAAATGAACCGCGACAACAACCTGTCGTATTGCGAAACCATTGCCAGCACCAACCCATGTGCCGAGCAACCGCTCCCCCCCTACGGTTGCTGCTGCCTCGGCTCGATTGACCTGACGCGCTTTATCAACGAGCCCTTCTCCGAGGCCGCCAGCTTTGACCGCGAGGCCTTTGCAGAAGTGGCACGCGTTGCCGTGCGCATGCTTGACAACGTGCTGGAAGCCACCGTCTGGCCGCTACCGCAACAACAGGCTGAGGCCGCCAGCAAGCGCCGTGTCGGTCTGGGCTTTACCGGCCTGGGCGACGCACTGGTGATGCTCAACCTGCGTTACGACACAGCCGAGGCGCGTGACATGGCTCGCCAGATTTCAGAGCTGATGCGCGACACCGCCTACAAAGCGTCAAGCGACCTGGCCACCGAGCGCGGCGCGTTTCCCCTGTTCAATGCAGACCTGTTTTTCAACGGCCAGTCCTTTGCCTCGCGCTTGCCAGCCGCCCTGAAAAAGCACATCCGCCAGCACGGTCTGCGTAACTCTCACCTGCTCTCGATCGCCCCCACTGGCACCATCAGCCTGGCCTTTGCAGATAACGCGAGCAACGGCATTGAGCCCGCGTTCAGCTGGACCTACAGCCGCAAAAAGCGCATGCCCGATGGGAGCTTCAAGGAATACGCAGTTGAAGACCATGCGTGGCGACTGTACCGCCACATGTTCGGAACCGATGCAGCGCTGACAAACGCGTTCGTCACGGCCCTCGAAATGAGCGCCCAAGCCCATGAAGAAATGGTCGCGGCAGTGGCTCCCTACATTGACACCGCCATCTCAAAGACCGTCAACGTGCCGGCAGACTACCCTTACGAAGACTTCCAGGGTCTGTATACCAAAGCCTGGAAATCCGGACTGAAGGGCCTCGCGACTTACCGGCCCAACAGTGTGTTGGGATCAGTTCTCAGCGTCACACCGGCCGCCGCACCAAGTAGCGCCGTGCCTTTGCAGATTGACGGCACCAACCACCGCCTGATGCTCGACCGCCTGCCGGCACCCGTGCTGTCTTCCCTGCGCTGGCCGGGGCGTCCTAGCCTGCCGGGTGGCAATCCCGCGTGGACGTTCATGGTGCAGCACCCCTTTGGCAACTTTGCCCTCTTCATTGGCGAACTGTCGCCACAGGAAGGCGGTTCGCCACAGCCTTTCGAGGTGTGGGTCAACGGTGCTGAACAACCGCGTGGCTTGGGCGCCTTGGCCAAAACACTCTCAATGGATTTGCGTGCCAATGACCCGGCTTGGCTGCAGCTCAAGCTGGATGCGCTGGCCACCGTCAGTGAAGAACATGCCTTTGAAATGCCTTTCCCGCCGTATGGTGAAAAGCGTCTGTTCCCCGGTGTGGTGGCTGCCACGGCTGCTGTGATTCGGTGGCGCTGCGAGCAGATCGCGCTTCAGTCACCCAAAAAGGCAACCGAAAGCCCATCCGCCTACACACCCGTGATCGATGCCATGTTCAGCCGCAACGAACCCATCACCGGGCCATCCGGCACGCTGGCGTGGGCAGTGGATGTGGACAATCCTGCCACCAGCGAGTCATTTACCGTCACGCTCAAAGAGGTCAACCTGCCCGGCCCAGACGGTCACATGGTGACCCGTCCATGTGCAGTCGGTTTCAGCGGCAACTACCCCAAGGCCATGGATGGACTGGCACGCCTATTGTCACTTGACATGCGGGTGATTGACCCCGCCTGGATTGGCATGAAACTGCGCAAGCTGCTCAATTACGCCGAGCCGCTGGGTCACTTCATGGCCTTTGTGCCCGGCCTGCCCAACGGTGAAAAGCGCCAGCAGACATGGCCGTCAACCGTGGCCTACATCGCCCGTCTGATCATCCACCGTTACGCCATGCTGGGCATCCTGAACGAGCAAGGGTACCCGCTGCGCGACATGGGCGTGCTCGACACACCTGAAGCGCGTGAAGCCAGCAAAACCATGGCCGGCAAGAGTTGTCCGGAGTGCGGTAACCCAACCGTGATCCACAAAGACGGATGCGATTTCTGCACCGCCTGCGGTTACGTGGGCCAATGCGGCTAATCGATATTAATTGTGGGTTACACCATAACGTGAGAATTCGACATCATAAGCTGCGTTTTTTGCCAGCATAAGTTGCGACTATCAGCAAAGGCTCCGAATATGTGTATCTCTGGGTCTTTTTTGAGGTTACTTCGATGGGTTGTCTGGATCACAACTTGAGCACTCACGGTTTGCAACCAGAAATCAATCAGACCCAGAAGTCTGGGGTTGACGTATAAGAGTAAGCAGCGACCAATTGACGCAAAAGTTGCGTCTTCACACCAAAGTGCTCCGGCTTAGGCCGGAGCACTTATTTCAACTATTCCAAATTTGCTATCACAGGCAGGCCACTTTCTATTGCTCCAACTGCTCGCAAGATGTTTAACACAAACGCTTTCGGTCCTGCTATCAATCCCATAAAGGCATCTTTAAGTAGAGTCAATGCTCCACCGCCATTTTTCAAAGCCGTAATAAGTGTATTCTGACCAGCAACCACAGCAGGAAGTATTTTACCAAATATTAAGAATGCTGATCCAGCAAATACCAGCAGATTGATTAGGCTTTCAAATGCCCTGGCTGTGATATTGATACTGGCCACAATGTCATTTAGAGGTTTGGTCACATTCAGCAAGGCCTGTATCAGCTGATCAAACTGTCGCTTCATGTTTTCACTGGCAGCGGCACCAGAATTGATGGCAGCTATGTCAGCGGCTGACACAGGTGAAGCAGACATGGTGCCTTGAACACCACCACCAAAATCCACACCCTTGGCACTACGACCAAGAATCTCAATTTGATTTCTAGTGCGTAAGGCCGAGTTTTCCATTCGGCCAAGATTGGTAAGATATTTGTTTAGATTGTCTTGTTGTGTTTTGTTGAAGATATCATCAAGAGTGATACCTGCTGCCGCAAAGGCCTTTTGTGCTGAGTCACTGCCATTGATGGCATCACCAAGACTCTGTGAGAATTTTAATACTGCATTCTGAGCACCTTCAGCTGTGCCGCCATTATAAGAAAAAGCCTTGCCTAGAGCAACCACACTGGCAATGCTGATGTCACTGGCCACGCTGACATCTTTAATGGCATTGGCATAGTTGTTGGCCTGTGCAATGGCAGTGGCAAATCCAGCACCAAGTATGGCTGTTTTTAAGTCATTGAACTTGCTGTTTAAGGCAGCAAGACTGCGTGTGGCGTCAGTTGTATCTACATTGACTTTGAGTGTGGTGGTTGCGGCGGCCATGTTATTTGATCCTTGCTATGCGTTTGAGTTGTGCTATCCACCAACGAGTAAATGGTGCCACAATACCTTGACCATTGGTCTGTGTTGACCAGTTGTCATCCAGGCGTTGTGCGTAAGGGTAATCAGCCACAATCTCTCGACTACGCAATTGAGTACGACTGCGAGCATTGCCAGTGTCTTTGGGAGTTAGAGCTTGAAACTTCTGAACTCCTTGAGTTGGCAATGCTGCCAAGGCAGTGACCTGTCGTTGGATAGCAGGTGTGATTTGATTTTGACTCACACGAACACTGACCTTGATCATATAGCAGTTCCTCTTACATTGTTAAGCATTTTCATCATGTCATCCTCTGACAGTTTGGGCACAGGCTTCTTGCCTGTTGAGGCTAGTTCATGTTGATAGTTTGACCAACGAGTGGCCACATCCAACACATGCAGATCAAAGGTGGTGGCCTGCTCAAGTGCATAACTGGGAAGGCAATGATATCTTGTGGCGAGGTTGTCTAGAGTTATTGTCATTTTGGTATCCACTGCGTCCCAGTCTGGTTCCTCGCCAATTACTTTCCCAGTGTTGATGTGAGTTTGGTAATTGATGCCATCAACACATCAGTTGGTAACATACTATCTCCCTCGATCACTTGTGAACCATCTTCATTGAGAATAAGTGTTTTGATAATGTCAATTAGACTTGATCCATCAGATTGAGTCTGATTGGCCAGTCGCATGAACACTTCTAAAGGTTGTCGATCCCAGGTGTAAAACTCAATGGGTTCTCCATACTGGGTGACAATACTCTCGTCATCCAATGTAATTTTGATTAGTTGTGGCTTGGCAGCCAATTGTGATAATTTCATTTGATCTCCTGTCTGTGAATCAGTTCATTTAGTACAGCTACCGTGAAGG
>CAISLL010000047.1 GCA_903886165.1 uncultured beta proteobacterium
GGCGCTGTACTGCGCGCGTATCCAGTCCAGTTTGAAACGGTTGGCCACAAAAATGGTGACCTTGGAGAAGTCGTCGGCGACCTGAGCGGTCAGGGGTTTGATCCAGGTTTGGAACTGTTGCTCAGGCATTTCCTGGGCAAGTTGGTCAATGCAGGCTTGCCATAAATCCGGATTAGCGTCGGCATCTGTGCTGGCTGAAGTGGGGCGAAGTCCCTCGGTCATTGTGAAATTGGCTTCTGTGGATAGTTTTACATTTTTTGTGCCTGCGATTCTAATTTATCAAAGCCTTATCCACACCCCGGGTAAACGTTTAAGCGGGGGTCGCAGCGTGCTCAAAAAAATATGCCTTGCCGGACTCATTTGGTGTTGGCGCCAAAGTTTGCGATAATCCGAGGTTCCCTGAACTGTTCAGGAGAAAACTGAACAACGATTTTGCCCATGGCGTGTTGACCATGGCTGGGCAGGTCGCCCATGAGCCCTCTGAGGATTTTCAAAAATGAAACGCACTTACCAACCTTCCAAGATCCGCCGCGCCCGTACACACGGCTTTCTGGTTCGCATGAAAACCCGTGGCGGTCGTGCAGTGATCAATGCGCGTCGCGCCAAAGGCCGCAAGCGTCTGGCTGTTTAAGCCGGCGTTGGGCTAGGCCTGTTGCTGAGCAGTTCTGCAAAGGCGCCCTGGTTTTGCAGCGTCTCAAGACCCGTCCCCAGTTCCAGGCTGTACTGGCGGGGCAGACGCTGGCTCGTACACCTCACTTCGCGCTGCATTGCCTGGCACTTGACACCAGTCCTGAGTCGACAACCTTGCCGGCGCTGTTTGCCGTGCGGGATGTCTGGATGGGGGCCATGGTGCCCAAACGCTGGGCCAAGCGCGCAGTCACCCGCAACACTATCAAGCGTCAAATCTATGCCATGAGCCATGATCTTGAGCCTGTTCTGCAAAAGGCAGCGCATGTGGTGCGTTTGCGGTCTGGTTTTGACAAGACGCGTTATGTCAGTGCCACCTCGGACGCGCTGAAATGCGCCGTGCATGACGAGTTGCAGCAATTGTTCGATCACGCGTATGCGCTCGCCAAACAAGGCGCCGCATGCTGACGCAGGCGCTGATGGGCGTGGTCAAGGCGTATCGCCTGTTGCTGAGCCCATCACTGGGGTCATCCTGCCGCTTTGAACCCACATGCTCTGCGTATGCCTTGCAGGCTTTGGAGCGTTTCGGCGCGGCGAAAGGCAGCTACTTGACGCTGGCTCGCCTCGGGCGTTGCCATCCCTGGTGTGATGGCGGGCATGACGCTGTGCCTGAAGCATCAGACACAGGTCAGTCTGGTTTGTTTTCCCGGTTGATTTCATCTTCCACTCATAAGAAGTCCTCATGAACGATATCCGTCGCACCATTTTGTGGGTGATTTTTGGCTTTTCCCTGGTTATGCTGTGGGACCAATGGCAGGTTCACAACAAACGCCAGCCGACCTTTTTTCCGGGCCCGGTCCAGACTGCACCCCAGTCCACCGGTCCGGTGAATGCGGCTAGTACGCCGGGCAGCGTGCCGACTGCCACAAACAGTGCCGTGTCGCCTGCTCAAATTGCGCAATCCACTGCTGTGACTTCGCCACCGGCAGGCGCGCCTGCGGTGGCGCGTGAGCGTGTGACCGCGCAAACCGATGTGTTCAAGCTCACGTTTGACACCGAAGGTGGTTCGCTGGTGCAGGCGGAGCTTCTCAAGCATGTTGACATGCTGGACACCACTCGCAATGTCATCTTGCTCGATGAAAGCAAAGACCGTGTGTATCTGGCGCAGTCTGGGTTAATTGCTGGGGTGGGGGGTGCAGCGATGCCGACACACAAGTCGGTGATGACCTTGACTCCGGGTGAGCGCACTCTGCAAGAAGGTAGCCAGACCCTTGAGTTGCGTTTTGAATCGGCGGAAGTCGGGGGCGTCAAGCTTGCAAAAACCTACACATTGACGCGTGGCAGTTACACAGTGGCCGTCAAACATGAAGTTATCAATGTGGGCGCGACAGCTGTCGTGCCACAGCTTTACCTGCAATTGGTGCGTGATGGCAACAAACCGCCGGGTGAATCGTCGCTGTATTTCACTTTCACCGGCCCAGCGGTCTATACCGATGCCAAAAAATACCAGAAGGTGGAGTTCTCCGATATTGAAAAAGGCAGTGTGGATATTGAGAAGACGGCAAGCAATGGTTATGTGTCCATGGTGCAGCACTACTTTGCCAGTGCCTGGTTGCTTGGCGACGGCATCAAACGCGATCTGTTCATGCGCAAGGTTGACACCAATCTGTATTCGGTGGGCATGATTGCGCCGATGGAGTCGATCGCGCCTGGCGCACGAAAGACCGTTGAGGCCCGTATATTTGTTGGTCCGCAGGAAGAAAAAATCCTGGAGGCGCTGACACCCGGTCTGGAACTGGTGAAAGACTATGGCTGGCTGACCATTCTGGCCAAGCCCCTGTACTGGTTGTTGGACAAGCTGCATGGCTTCATCAGTAACTGGGGCTGGTCGATTGTGGCGCTGGTGCTGCTACTCAAAGCAGCGTTTTACTGGCTTAATGCCAAGGCTTATGCCAGCATGGCGAAGATGAAGGCCGTTAACCCACGCATCATGGAAATGCGTGAGCGCCTGAAGGACAACCCGCAACAAATGCAGCAGGAGATGATGCGCATTTACCGTGAGGAAAAAGTCAACCCGATGGGTGGTTGTTTCCCGATCATGATTCAGATCCCGGTGTTCATTGCCCTGTATTGGGTGCTGTTGGCCAGCGTAGAAATGCGCAACGCGCCCTGGATTGGCTGGATTCATGACCTCTCAAGTCCCGATCCGTATTACATCCTGCCCTTGGTGATGACCTTGACCACGGTGCTGCAAACGTCTCTCAACCCAGCACCGCCTGACCCGTTGCAGGCAAAGATGATGTGGTTCATGCCACTCGCGTTTTCCGTGATGTTCTTCTTCTTTCCGGCTGGTCTGGTGCTGTACTGGATCACCAACAACGTGTTGTCCATTGCGCAGCAGTGGGTCATCAACACCCGCATGGGTGTGCCGCCGAAGTTCCATTTGCCGAAGTTCTAAGCGGCTTCGGGTTGCACAGACACGGTCTGCCATGACCCTGCCGCGCCATCAAGACCCCATCGTTGCCATCGCCACGGCGCCAGGTCGTGGTGCGGTCGGCATTGTGCGGGTCAGCGGCCGTGACTTGGCTTCTTTGGCGCAAACCCTGTGCGGGCGCTGCCTCAAGCCGCGCGACGCCAGTTACACGCATTTTCTGGATGCGGCCGGGGTGGCCATTGACCATGGCCTGGCCATCTATTTTCCGGGACCTCACTCTTTCACTGGTGAAGATGTGCTTGAATTGCAAGCGCACGGCGGGCCTGTGGTTCTGCAGTTGCTGGTCACGCGCTGCCTCCAGGCGGCGGCTGAATTGGCGGTGGACAACACACCCCGCTTGCCGCATTTGCGCTTGGCTCTTCCCGGGGAATTTTCCGAGCGCGCTTTCCTGAACAACAAGATCGACCTGGCGCAAGCCGAGGCGATTGCCGATTTGATCGACGCCAGCACGGAGGCGGCAGCACGCAGCGCCACGCGCTCTCTGTCTGGCGATTTCTCGCGGGAAATTCATTCGCTGCGTGATGCCTTGATTCATTTGCGCATGCTGGTGGAAGCCACGTTGGACTTTCCTGAAGAAGAAATTGACTTTTTGCGCCAAGCGGATGCACTGGGGCAACTCACCAAATTGCAGCACAGCTTGGCCACCGTGCTGACCCGTGCGCACCAGGGTGCGTTGTTGCGCGAGGGCATCAAAGTGGTGATTGCCGGTCAACCCAATGCCGGCAAATCGTCGCTGCTGAACGCGCTTGCCGGTGCGGAGGTGGCCATCGTCACGGCGGTTCCAGGCACGACACGTGACAAGGTTGAGCAAACGATCCAGATCGAAGGCGTACCAGTGCATGTGATTGACACTGCAGGCTTGCGCGATAGTTCAGATGAGGTCGAGCAAATCGGCATTGCCCGGGCCTGGGATGCCATTGCGCAGGCCGACGCGGTGCTCTTTTTGCATGATTTGACGCGCGTCGATATGCCTGAATACAGAGTTGCGGATGACGCCATCCGAACGGTGCTAGCTGGGAAGCTGCCCCAACATGTACCAGTGGTAGACCTGTGGAACAAGGCAGATGCAGCGCCTGATGCCGTGGCAGATACCGGCTTGTCACTGTCTGCAAAAACTGGTCTCGGTCTGAATGCCTTGCGCCAAGATTTGCTTCAGCTGGCAGGCTGGCAACCGGTGACCGAAGGCTTGTTCATGGCCCGTGAGCGGCATGTACAGGCCTTGCGCAGCGTGCGATTGCACCTGGCTGACGCGCAATGCTACCTTGAGTTGCGTGTCCCGGCGCTTGACTTGCTGGCAGAGGAATTGCGTCTGGCGCAGAACGCATTAGGCGAAATTACCGGCGAATTCACTTCTGATGATTTGCTGGGAGTGATATTCTCCAACTTTTGCATTGGCAAATAGCCTAACAATCCAAGATGACTGGAGCGTAGACATGTCCTTTTTTGATTGGTTCAAGCCAAAATCCGGAAATTCCGTACCAGTTCAGGCGATGGCAGCCACAAACGTCGTGTTGCCGCGCCAGACTCCCCCCGGACACACGACCCCGCCGGACTCAAGCTTGAAAACCCAACGCCAGGAGCGTCGTGAAAGGCTGTACACGGTGGTGCGTGAGGCCATGCTGCGCAGCGAAGTCTTGGCATCCCGTTACAAATTCAAGGTATTGTCGCTGGACACTCACGGACTTCAATTTCTTGTCATGGTTGATCTGCTGGACACCAAAGCAGTCTTGCCAGAACATTTTTCGACCATCGAGCAGTTGATCATCAGCCACGCGGCCCAGCAGCACGGCATGTATGTCAAGTCAGTTTATTGGCGTGTCACTGACGTGCCGTCCACGGTGCCTTTCTCAGCTGATGCGCTTACCACGGCACGCCCCGTAACATCTGCACCAACCCATGTGCGTGCGCCGTCGTCCAACCCGGGGAAGGTTCCAGTTTTTGATCCGATCAATCAGGCCGAGGTATTGGCCTTCAAAAAGGCGATCGGTGCCATCCCGAGTGCAAAGACCGATGCGACTGCCGGCGAATTGAGATCCTCCGGACCCCGTCGACCTTCTCCCGCGAGTGGTTACGAAGACACGCAGATACTGGAGCCGACCGATGACCACGCTTCTCCTTTGAGCCGTACCCAGTTTGGCGACCTGTGACGTCGGCGTTGTCAGTGGCCTTCAAAATCCACAAGAGTGAACAGCGGCAGGCCGCCGGCGCGAATTTTTGCTGACCCCCCAAGCTCTGGTAAGTCAACGATGGCAGCGCCTTCCATCACTTGGGCGCCTAGTTTTTCAAGCAGCTTTTTGCCCGCCAACATGGTTCCGCCAGTGGCAATCAAGTCATCAATCAGCAACACCCGATCTCCAGGTTTGACTGCATCGGTGTGCAGTTCCACGGTGGCGCTCCCATATTCGAGCTCGTAGGTTTCTTCTACTGTGGTAAAGGGCAGTTTGCCTTTTTTGCGGATCGGGACAAAACCTACGCCCAACTCATACGCCACTACCGCACCTAAAATAAAACCGCGCGCATCCAGCCCGGCCACCACGCCGGGACGGCGCCCAGCGTCCATATAGCGCTGTACAAAAGCATCAATCAGTACCCGAAAAACCTTGGCGTCCTGCAGCAGGGGTGTGATGTCCCGAAACTGGACGCCAGGAGTGGGCCAGTCCAGCACGGTGCGGATGTGGTGGCGAAGGTAATGGTTGACACTGAGGTTTTGCATGGATGGCCCGATCAATTTAAGTGCCGTTATTGTGCCCTGCACCCTGCCTCTGGACGCTGTTCAAAACCGGCCTTTGATGAGCCACTGTTCAGCTTGCTCCAGTTGCTCTGTCTGGCCTGCCAGTACCAGCGCGTCGCCGTCCATGAACACCATGCTGTCTGTGGTGGCGACGGATCGTCCTGACTGGCGGCGCAGACTGATTAATCTCACATCCAGTTCAGCCAGACCCACATCTCCCAGAGTGAGTCCAATCACCCTGGCATTCGGTTGCAAAATGAATGAACGAAGGCGTTCCTGATGCAATTCGTCGACTGAGCCATCATCTGCGCCACGAAAAAATCCGCGCAGCAGCTTGTAGCGGGCGTCGCGCTGCTCCTGCACGATGCGGATCACCCGGCGCATGGGCACACCGACCAAGGCCAACGCATGGCTGGCCAACATCAACGAGCCCTCAATGGCCTCGGGGACCACTTCAGTCGCTCCTGCTTTGCGCAACGCCTCAAGTTCATGGTCGTCCTGCGTGCGCACCACCACTGGCACCTGCGGCGCGTGTTCATGAATGTGCGCCAGCACCCTCCTGGCACTAGGGATGTCCAGATAGGTCACCACGACGGCACTGGCGCGCGCCAAGCCTGCAGCCATCAGTGCCTGCAGCCGTGCGGCATCGCCAAACACCACCGAGTCACCGGCTGTTGCGGCCTGCCGCACCCGGTCAGGGTCAAGGTCAAGTGCGATGTAGGGGATGTTTTCCTTGTCCAGCATTCGAGCCAGGTTTTGGCCGCAACGGCCATAACCACAGATGATGACGTGTTTGTTGGCCTTGATGGCTTTGCGTGCAATGGTGGTCATCTGCAATGACTCCATCAGCCACTCGTTGCTGACCAGACGCATCACCAGAGCACCGCTGTGCATCACAATGAAGGGTGTGGCCAGCATGGACAAGACCATGGCCGCCAGAATCGGATTGAGCAATTCGGGGGGGACCAGTTTGTTGGCCTGCGCCAGCGTCAGCAGCACAAAGCCGAATTCCCCTGCTTGGGCAAGGTACAGCCCGGTACGCAGGGCAACACCCATTGTGGAACCAAAGGCGCGGGTCAACAGCGTCACTACCACTGCCTTGTACAAAACAGGGACGGTCACCAGCATCAACACCAGCGGCCAGCGCTCAAGCACCAGCCGCCAATCGAGCATCATGCCAATGCTGATGAAAAACAGGCCCAGCAGCACGTCATGAAACGGGCGAATGTCTGTCTCCACCTGATGCTTGTATTGAGTCTCCGAGATTAGCATGCCTGCAATGAAGGCACCAAGTGCCAGACTGAGACCGGCCAGCTCGGTCAGCCATGCCAGGCCCAGAGTGACCAGCAACAAGTTCAGCACAAACAGTTCTTCACTTTTTCGCCGTGCCACCAGGGTCAGCCACCAACGCATGACACGCGGCCCACCCACCATCAGCACGGCGATCAGCGCGGTGGCTTTCAACATCGCCCAGGTCAGGGTTTCAGCCATATGTTCGGGTGAGGCGCTCAGTGCGGGAATCAGTACCAGCAGCGGCACAACCGCCAAGTCCTGAAACAACAGCACGCCCATGACACGTTTGCCGTGTTCGGTTTCCAACTCCAGCCGTTCACTCATGAGCTTGACCACAATGGCAGTGCTGCTCATGGCCATGGCACTGGAGAGCGCAAGCGCGGTTCGCCAGTCCATGCCCCATTGGCTCGGCGCCATGACGGCAAGGGCCATACTGGCCAACGTGGTCACCAGCATGGTCAATGTCACCTGAAACAAACCAAGCCCAAAAACAAGCTGGCGCATACTGCGCAATTTGGGCAGATTGAACTCCAGCCCAATGACAAACATCAGAAACACCACACCAAACTCACCCAAATTCCGAACACCATCGGCATTTTTTGCCAGCGCCAGGGCATTCGGGCCGATGATTACCCCCACAGCCAGATAACCCAACATGGGCGGCAGTTTCAACGAGCGGCAGACGACCACACCCAACACGGCGGCCAGCAAATAGAGCAGGGTCAAGTCAAGCGGATTCATCTGCTGATAGTACCAAGCCACGCGGGGTCCAATAGCCATGCCCGATAGAATGCCGACATGAAAAACGAGCCCCTCCCCGCGCCAGTGTTTGATGCTGTCCGAGTCATTGCCCTGGCGAACGAAACCCTGGACATTGAAGCCGCCGCCGTGTCTGGCCTGAAACGCCATGTCGATGCCGCATTTGTGCAGGTGGTGGGTTTGATGCTGTCGGTGCAGGGTCGGGTGGTTGTCATGGGCATGGGGAAAAGCGGCCATATTGGCCGGAAAATTGTGGCCACCTTGGCATCTACAGGCACCCCTGCCATGTTTGTCCATCCTGCGGAAGCCAGCCATGGCGACCTCGGGATGATCAAGCCGGTTGACGTTGTGTTGGCCATTTCGAACAGTGGTGAATCCCAGGAAATGACTGTGATCTTGCCCATCATTAAACGCCTGGGTGCACCGCTGGTCGCCATGACCGGTAACCCTCAATCGTCGCTGGCACGTTATGCGGACTTTTTCCTCAACAGCGGCGTCGAAAAGGAGGCCTGTCCGCTCAACCTTGCACCGACAGCCAGTACCACCGCTCAATTGGCGTTGGGCGATGCATTGGCCGTCGCGTTGTTGGACGCCCGTGGATTCAAGGCCGAAGACTTTGCCCGCTCCCATCCAGGTGGTTCACTTGGGCGCAAGCTGCTGACGCTGGTCAGCGACGTTATGCGAGGTGGCAACCAGGTGCCTCGCGTGGGAATGTCGGCAAGCTTCAGCGAGGTTATGCGTGAAATGAGCGCCAAGGGACTGGGTGCCACAGCCGTCGTTGATGGCACCGGTGCATTGCAGGGGATTTTTACCGATGGTGACTTGCGCCGTTTGATTGAGAAGGGCGTGGATTTGCGCAATTGCACCGCGCAACAGGTCATGCACCCAAAACCCAGCACCATTCACTGCAATGCCCTGGCGGTGGATGCCGTTGAACTGATGGAGCAGCGATGCATCACCAGTGTGCTGGTGGTTGACGATGCAGGCGCCCTGTGCGGCGCCCTCAATACCAATGACTTGATGCGCGCGAAGGTGATCTGATGCTGCCAGCCCTGAACTTTGACCCTGAACTGCTGCTGAAGGCACAAAGTGTTCGGGTCGTGTTTTTTGATGTTGATGGCGTGCTCACCGATGGTGGACTTTTTTTTACTGAGCAAGGTGAAGCGCTCAAACGTTTTCATACCCTGGATGGCCATGGCCTCAAACTGTTGCAGCGCGCGGGCATCACACCGGCAGTTATCACGGGGCGTGATTCGTTGCCCCTGCGCCTGCGTTTGAAGGCGCTTGGCATTGAGCATGCGCACTTCGGCACCGAAGACAAACGACCCGCCGCCGAGCTCACACTCAAAGCCCTCGGGCTGGACTGGTCCCAGGCGGCGGCGATGGGTGATGACTGGCCGGACCTGCCCGTGCTGACGCGCTGTGCATTTGCCTGCGCACCTGCAAATGCTCAGACCGATGTGCTGGCCAGAGTCACTTACGTCACGACACTGTGCGGTGGGTCAGGCGCCGTGCGAGAGTTATGTGACTTGCTGCTGGTGGCAAGTGGCCGCTATGCCAGTTTGCTGCAGGAGGCGCTTGAATGAACGCAGTACGCGCCCTTTGGGAGCGTTTGGTGCTGTATCTGCCGGTATTGCTGATGGCGGCATTGGCCATGGCTACCTATTGGTTGGTGCGCAGCTCTCCGGTTACTGGTGTGCCAGAACTGAAAAGTGCAATCAGTCACGAGCCTGACTATTTCATGCGCAAGTTTGCAGTAAAGACCTACGATGCCACGGGGCAACTGAAAAGTGAAGTCAGCGGCGCCGAGGCAAGACATTTCCCTGACACCGACACGATTGAAGTCGAGCGGATTCATATTCAATCCTTTAACGAAGAAGGCCGCCTGACCACCGCCAC
>CAISLL010000048.1 GCA_903886165.1 uncultured beta proteobacterium
CCTGGTGGGTTGTGACGCTGGCTTTTTGAACGTCAGCCGCATCAAGGGCAGCCACGCTGCCATCAAGTCCGGCATGCTGGCCGCCGAAGCGGCATTTGACGCCGTGGCGGCAGGACGGGCACAGGACGAGTTGACAGCTTACCCGGAAGCGTTTGAGGCCAGCTGGCTGCACACCGAACTCAACAAGTCGCGCAACTTCAAGGCCTGGTTCAAACACGGGCTGCGTGTAGGCACCCTGATGAACGGGCTGGAGCAGTTTGGCCTGAAAGGCAACATGCCCTGGACCATTCGCCGTGAAACACCTGACCACGCCTACCTGAAACCTGCCGCAGAGTGCCAGCCGATTGATTACCCCAAGCCCGATGGTAAGCTGACCTTCGACCGCTTGAGCAGCGTTTTCATCAGCAATGCCGCCCATGAAGAGAACCAGCCGGCGCATTTGACCCTGAAAGATGCCAGCGTGCCGGTTGCCATCAACCTGGCCAAGTACGCCGGACCAGAGGCGCGTTTCTGTCCCGCGGGGGTGTACGAGTTTGTCAAGAACGATGACAACACCGACCGCCTGCAGATCAATGCGGCCAACTGTGTGCACTGCAAGACCTGCGACATCAAGGACCCGACGCAGAACATTGTGTGGGTCACGCCCGAGGGTGGCGGCGGTCCCAATTATTCGGCGATGTGAGCGGGCGTGACGCCAGACAGGTGTAACCTGACTGGTGCGTGGGTACATGAGAATTCGCCCTCAAGCTTTTAGACCCCACGCGACCAGCGAGGTCTGTTAAAGTCATTTCAAAAAATAGATGAATCGTTCAGACGACGACAGCCAACGCAGCATTCAGGGTTTTATGACAGAAACGGTCTGATGCCCGCATTGCGGCATGAAGGAAATCACATGTTCAGAAAACTCAGCGTCAAGCAGCAGATAACCATAGGTTTTTCTGCCGTTGTTGGTCTATTTTTGGCAAGCCTGCTCGGCATTGGCATGCTGCTCTCTCATCTGACGGAAAATATCAGTGACCTCAACGACAAGACCTTGCCAAACCTGCTGATCGTTGATGAGATGAACCTGAGCCGCTCGGAAGTGCAGCAATTCCTGACCGACGTCTCTGCTACCCACGACCCGGCCGGCTACAAGGACGCTGAAGATTCGGCCAAGGTGTTCCTCAGCGGCGTAGACAAGTTCAGACAGTTTTTTCGCGAGAAGAACGATACAGCAAGTCTGAAACAACTGGATTTAATAGCTACAAACTTCAATGCTTTTTATGCCTCCGGCAAGACGATGGCTCAGACCTACATTCAAAGTGGAATGGAAGCTGGCAATGAGCTCATGAAAGGCAACGGAACCACGCCCGGCTTTGATCAGGCCAGCGAGGTCTTGTCAGTGGAATTGGAAAAGTTTCTCGCTGTCCAAATCAATCAGGCGCAGACAGGTGCCGCCAGCGACCTGGCAGATGCCCGCTTCATCACATCGAGCATGATGTTCATTGGTTTGGCAGGCGCTGTCCTGGCTTTTGTGTGCGGAGGCTTGATCCTGCGCGGCATTTTTCGCGTTTTGGGCGGTGAGCCGAGTGTGGCCTCAGCCATTGCACACAGCGTCAGTACCGGGGACCTCAGTGTGCAAATAGACCTGCAACCTGGGGACTCCAGCAGCTTGATGGCGCAACTGAGAACCATGCAGGGGAGTCTTGTTGATGTGGTCAACCGGGTCCGACAAGGCTCTGAAAGTGTCGCCACCGCCAGTGCTGAAATCGCCCAGGGCAACCAGGACCTGAGCGCACGCACCGAGTCACAGGCCAGCGCACTGGAACAAACCGCCGCCAGCATGGAACAACTCTCCAGCACGGTCAAGCAAAACGCCGACAACGCGCGCCAGGCGAATCAGCTTGCCGTGAGTGCCAGCACCGTGGCCGTGAAGGGCGGTGAAGTGGTGGCCCAGGTAGTGGACACCATGAAAGGCATCAACGACAGCTCGCGGCGCATTGCCGACATCATCAGCGTCATCGATGGCATTGCCTTCCAGACCAACATCCTGGCCCTGAA
>CAISLL010000049.1 GCA_903886165.1 uncultured beta proteobacterium
CTCGCAGCCAACGGCGGCACCGGCCAGCACATCACGCAGCGAGTCACCCACGGTGGGCACGTTCTTGAGGCTGAAGCCATAACGCTCGGAAATCTGCTCAAACAAGCCGGTTTCAGGTTTGCGGCAGTGGCAGCCTTCGTCCGGTGCATGCGGGCAATAAAACACGGCGTCGATGCGGCCACCCACTGCCGCCAGCATCTTGTGCATCTTGGTGTGGATGTCATTGAGGTCAGACACCTCAAACAGGCCGCGCCCCAGCCCCGACTGGTTACTGACCAGCACCACACGCCAGCCCGCATGGTTGAGGCGGGCAATGGCTTCAAGCGCGCCGGGCAGCGGCAACCACTCATCTGCCGACTTGATGAATTCGGCGCTGTCCTGGTTGATGGTACCGTCGCGGTCCAGAATGACAAGTTTGATCGGTGTCATGGGTGCCTTGATGCAGTTGCGATGTGGCTCAAGCCGCCAGGCGGGACAAGTCCGCCACCTGATTCATGGCGACATGCAGCGTCTTGAGCAGACCCAGACGGTTCAGGCGCAGGTCGATTGCCTCGGCATTGACCATCACCCCCTCAAAAAACGCATCCACCGGCGTGCCCAGGGCAGCCAGGATTTGCAGCGCGGCGGTGTAGTCGTGCGCCTCAAACTGCGCCTGCGCTTGCGGCAACACGGCTTGCATGGATGCCACCAAGGCCGTTTCGGCAGGCTCGACCAGCAGCAACGGGCTCACATGGGCATCCACCTCACCGGCTTTTTTCAGGATGTTGCTGATGCGTTTATTGGCGGCTGCCAGCGCAGGAGCCTCTGGCAGTGCGGTGAAGGCGCGCACGGCCGCCAGGCGGCGCGGCACATCGCACAGACGCTGCGGGCGCAGGGCCAGCACGGCATCCACTTCAAGGGCGCTGTAACCCTGCTCGCGCAGGGTGCCAGCCAGGCGGTCAAAGATGAAATCAGTCAGGGCCGCGCTGGCATCCACAATCCTGTGGCCAAACGCCGGTGTGGCAGCTGCCAGCAGCGCGCTCAGATCAAGCGGCAAATCTTTCTCGACCAGCATGCGGATCACGCCCAGCGCGTGGCGGCGCAGCGCAAAGGGGTCTTTGTCACCTGTGGGCAGGTTGCCAATGCCAAACATGCCCACCAGCGTCTCCAGTTTGTCGGCCAGCGCCACCACCACACCCACCGGGTTGCGCGGCAGGGAGTCACCAGCAAAACGCGGCTTGTAATGGTCTTCAATGGCGTCGGCAATGTCGGCACCCAAACCATCGTGACGCGCGTAATAAGCACCCATGATGCCTTGCAGTTCGGGGAACTCGCCCACCATGTCGGTGACCAGATCGGTCTTGGCGAGTTGCGCCGCCTTGTCTGCCTGTGCGGCCAGTGCCGCATCACCCAGCAGATGTGCAATGCCCGTGGCGATCGCGCGCACACGTAGCACGCGCTCACCCTGGCTACCGAGCTTGTTGTGGTAGACCACCTTGTCGAGCCCGGCCACGCGTGATTCGAGCGTCTTTTTGCAGTCCTGGTCAAAGAAAAATTTGGCGTCGCTCAGGCGCGGGCGCACCACGCGCTCGTTGCCACCAATGACAAAGCTGGCATCAGCCGGGCTGATGTTGCTCACCACCAGAAACTGGTTGGTGAGTTTGCCATGGGTGTCGACCAGCGGAAAGTACTTCTGGTTGGCCTTCATGGTCAGAATCAGGCATTCCTGCGGCACCTCAAGAAATTCCTGCTCAAACGCACATGTCAGCACGTTCGGGCGCTCCACCAACGCTGTCACTTCATCCAGCAAGGCGTCGTCCATCAGCACCTCAAAGCCCGGTCCGAGACGCTCGGCAGCCTGCGCCAACTGCTGCACGATGGCAAAACGACGGTCGCCAAAACTGGCTATCACGGCACCGTCACGCAGCAGGGTTTGCGCGTATTGGTCGGCGTCAGGCACCTGCACCGGGGACTTCAGTGCCTCAAAACGGTGGCCCTGCGTCACATTGCCAGCCGTCAAACCAAGCGCCTTCACTGGCACCACGGTGTCGCCATGCAAGGCCAGCAGGCCGTGAACCGGGCGCACAAAATGGACGCTGCTCCAGCCTGGCAATTCGCAATCGGTCTCCAGTTGGTAGCTCATCATCTTGGGGACCGGCAGCTGTGCCAGCGTTTGGGTGAGTGCCTGCTGCAGACCCTCGTCGAGCGTGGCACCATCGACCTGGCTGTCATAAAACAGCGCCTCTGCCTTGCCATCGGGTGCCTTGCGCAGGGCGGCAACAGCACGCGCCGGGTCTGACACGTCGGCACCCAGACCTTGCAATTTCTTCAACAGGGCTGGCGTAGCCAGACCCTGGGCATCCAGCCCGACACTCACCGGCATGAGCTTTTGCTGCACCGCCTTGTCAGCGGCCTTGGCCACCACATGGGTGATGTGTGCGGCCAGACGGCGCGGCGAGGCAAAGGGTGTGGCCACCGAGTCGCTGGAGGCCAAACCCTGCGCGCGCAGTTGTTCGCACAGTTGGGCGGCAAACACATCGCCCAATTTTTTCAATGCTTTGGGCGGCAACTCTTCCACAAACAGTTCAACGAGCAAATTTCTCACAGCGCCACCTTCTTGTTAACTTGGTTTTTCTGGGACACGGCACTCAGCGCAGCCTTGCGTGAGTCATCCAGCACCTCGTCAATGCCTTGCGCCTCCAGCACCATGGCGGCAATCTGTGCGCTGGCCATCGGGTAGCCCAGGCGCGCACGGCTGTCGCGGTAGCTCTGTGCCACACCACGCGCCAGGTTGCGGATGCGGCCAATGTACGCGGCCCGCTCGGTCACACTGATGGCGCCACGCGCGTCGAGCAAGTTGAAACTGTGAGCACACTTCAGCACCTGCTCATAAGCCGGCAACGCCAGTTGCACGTCCATCAGGTGTTTGGCCTGTTTTTCATGCGCGGTGAACGCTGTGAACAAAAAATCAGCATCGCTGTGCTCGAAGTTGTAGGCCGACTGCTCTTTTTCATTTTGCAGATAGACGTCGCCATAGCTCAGCTTGCTGCCATCGGGTGATTCGGTCCAGGTCAGGTTGTAGACGTTGTCCACACCCTGCAGGTACATCGCCAGGCGCTCGAGGCCATAGGTGATCTCACCGGTGATCGGCTTGCAGTCGATGCCGCCAACTTGCTGAAAATAGGTGAACTGGGTGACCTCCATGCCGTTCAGCCAGACCTCCCAGCCCAGACCCCAGGCACCAAGCGTGGGGTTTTCCCAGTCGTCCTCGACAAAGCGGATGTCGTTTTTCTTCAGATCGAAGCCCAGGGCTTCGAGACTGCCCAGATACAACTCCAGAATGTTGCTGGGGGCCGGTTTGAGCACCACCTGGTACTGGTAATAGTGCTGCAGGCGGTTCGGGTTTTCCCCGTAACGGCCGTCTTTCGGGCGGCGACTGGGCTGCACATAGGCTGCCTTCCAGGGCTCCGGCCCAAGCGCCCGCAAAAATGTGGCCGTGTGCGAGGTGCCCGCGCCCACTTCCATGTCATAGGGTTGCAACAACGCACAGCCTTGGGCATCCCAATACGACTGGAGTTTCAAGATGATTTGCTGGAAGGTCAACATATTTTTAAAGCGGCGCGGCGCCTTGAGGTAAACGGGGCCATGCAGAAAACCGCATGAAAGGGACAGATTTTACGGGCTGGGGTTTGCGTTTACGGTTCAGTCATGCCGGGCCACGACCCATTGCAAATGAATTTTGAGCCACGGATTGCGGAATGTTGCGAGATCGTCGCCGCCGCCAGAAACAAACGGTCAAATCTCGATCTTCGAACCTAGTTCCACCACCGAGTTATTGGGCAAATTCAGGAAATCAGCGGCGCCACTGGCATTCAGGTGCATTTGCGCAAAAATCTTTTCACGCCACTGCGCCATGCCGCTGCCAATTGTGGGCACCACCGTGTCGCGCGAAAGGAAATAACTGGTGGTCATGGGGTCAAGGTCGCAGCCTCGCCCACGCATGGACTGCAATGCCTTCGGCAGATCGGGGTCATTCTTGAAACCATAGTTCACCACCACCTGCCAGCAGTCGTGCCCGAGCGATTCAATACTCAGGCGTTTGTCCATGCCAATCCATGGCACCTCATGGTTTACCACGGTGACAAACAGGTTGATCTCATGCAGCACCTTGTTGTGTTTGAGGTTGTGCAACATGGCATTGGGCACGGTGCCCGGTGCCGCCGTCAGGAACACAGCC
>CAISLL010000050.1 GCA_903886165.1 uncultured beta proteobacterium
AGCTGAACCCGAAAACGCCCGGCCATGAAAGCGGAAAGGCCTCCGCCAATGATCATGCCCAGCACTTCCCAGGTGATCCATGAGCCAATGGGGTTGCCGTCTGACACCATGGGGCGAAGATAGGTGTTGGCTTGCACCACCTCGGGTGCCAACACCAGGCCGGCACCGGCCACCACATGCGTCACCGCACCGCTTGCGCCCAAGCCATGGCCAGAAAGTAAAAAGCTGAGCAACAGCACCAAGCCAATGGCAATCCCCGCCGCCAGGGGTGACCAAAATGGTTTGACGACGCGTTGGCCGTCTGGGGAATGAGCATTCATCACTGCCTGCCTTTCAATGGAACACTGTGGCAAGTGCCACACACATGGACAAAGGGCGAGGCCCCCGATTCACGGGATAATTCTAGTTATTAAGCATGGATGGATGTACTGATATAAATCAATCAACACTCATATTAAAAAACCCCGCCGGGTTGCCCAGGCGGGGTCTGAACGGCATGTGCCGTCGAATGCGCCAAATCTCGCTCAAGTAGCATCCGGACATATCGCGTGTACGGAATGGCTTTGACTTTGAGTTTGAGTTTGCAAAGGCTAGAAAAACTTTTTGGAGAAATTGGCAACTGCGATGGCGATCAAGGCGCCCATCATCCACATCAGCAACCACATATCACCTCTAATTGCTTCAAACCTTGGATCAAGCCTGAGCTCGAATTCACGCAAATCACGGCGCGTCACCAATTCTGAATCATCGATGGCAGCGCGCATGGCCTCCGTCAAGCCTTCAGCCTGCTTCTCATCAATGGCGAAAGCGACTGCGCGCCGCCATTAAAAAACCCCGCCAGGTTACCCAGGCGGGGTTTTTGATCTTCACCGTCAGCTGACTTGTGTCAGCCTTGGATCAGAACGAGTGCGACAACACAATCTTCGTCTTGCTGGACTTGTTGGCAACGTTCTCTGCGCTTTCCCACTGTGCAAAGTTGGCACCGAGAGAGGTACGCTTGCTCAAGCTGTAGCTGACACCCACAGCGTAGCCGGTGCGTGAACCCGCACCCTTGTCTTGACTTTTGATCCAAACCGCACCAACCGTGGTGGCTGCACCAATCGGGGCAGACACGCCGAGCATGGTCTTCTTCTGGTCACCGCTGGCGCTGGCAACAAAATTACGGTCTTCGTAACCCGCGCCAAGCACAACAACACCCAAATCATACTGAGCAGCAACACGGTAACGGTTGTTAAAGGCGGCCTCGCTGTATTTGGAATAATCCAGCTTGGCTTTCAGTGGGCCTGCAGCATAGTCCACACCAACGGTAATGGCACGTGCCTCACCATCGTTCAGACCCGCGTAACCAACGCCGGCGGCATCACCACCAACCGCTTCAGTATGCGAAGCCGACAGCTTGAAGCCACTCATATCAGGCGAGGTGTACTTGATGATGTCGTTCAGGGTTGCAGCACCAAGAATTTCACCTTCCATGTTGTTCACTGGCGCGCCGGCTTGAGCCAAACCACGGATGCCGTTGCCGATTTCGATCGAACCCATCATCAAGGAGCCGAAGCCACCGGACAGGGTGATGCGCTGGTCAGTCGGGCCTGTGCCATAACCACGTGCCATGCCTTCCAGGCCCAAGCGGCCAGCCAGCTTCAGGCCACCACCGAGGTCTTCCGTCACATTAATGGCGATTTCAGAAGTGTCGCTAGCGAAACCTTTGGCAGTTGTCTTTGTAGCACCACCAGCTGTGTAAGAAAAGTAGCCGAAATCGATATCACCCGACAATGTCACTGAAGATTGTGCGAAAGCGGTGCCAGCGGTAGCCAGAACGGCCAAAGCAATGAGGGATTTTTTCATATAAAAGTTCTCCAAGGTTAAACGAAGGGCTCCGGACTGAGGGGTCTCAGAGCCCCGGGCCAACCTCCTGTTTCAGGAAGTTGATCTATTGAAACAGAAGTCAGCCAAAAAATTGCCTGAATGCCTGACAAACCGGTGCAAACTTGGCGCATCCGTTGCGGAGTTGCAACAAAATGAGACAAACCGCAACCGATGGATGCCTTGCTGGGTCCAGTTTGTGCCCCGTATGACGATGAAGAGCTGGAAATATTGCAAGCATGGGAGACTGGCGCGCTCAAGCCAGTCAACGGCATGGCGCAGCACATCAGAACCCATCGCGATGCGGGCGCGGCAACCTTTAAAAAAGACCAGCGCCTGAACATCCGCATCTCCAGCAGGGATTTAAAAAACTTGCAGGCGCGCGCGCTGGAAGAAGGTGTGCCTTACCAAACCTTTGCGGCCAGTTTGCTGCATAAGTTTGTCAGTGGTCGTTTGACTTAAAGGATTAATTGGGGTCAGATTCCAATTGATTTTCTTCAGTCACCCCCACGAACGGGTCAGCAACTCGTCGAGCGCATCGGTAATGCGCTGACCTTGATCTTGAAGTGACCCAATCCGTTCCCCTAATTGATCCAGAGCTACAGAAACCATGTCCAACGTGTGCAGCACTACCTCGTTCCCTTCAACGGTGAATACGGGGTTCATGCGCGTGCCCACTGTAGGCGTATTCAGTGGCAAAGCGTTGCGTCGCACCAAAGGAACTACCACGCGTCGGCGATAGCGGTCAAATTGCGCGGACTGAACCAGAACAACAAAAGGAATGGTTTCGCGCAAGGCCCCCTTGTTGCGGTGAATATCAAACTGAGCCACTACAGCGCGGCATGCTCGTCTGCGAACGAACCCAGCGTGGCGTGCACGGTGTTCCAGTCTTGCGCACAAGCATCTGCAGCTTGCCGTCGCATGGCATGTGTTTTTTGCTGCGCAGCCACGTAATCTGCGAGCAAGCTTTCGGTAGTGGCGGAGAGGTTGTTGGTGAATTGCTTTGCCTGGGCCACCACGGCCTCGCTGAGTGTGAGATTGACAGGGCGTTTACGCGCCATAGCAGTTGCAGTATTCATGATGCGGCCTTGTGATTCATTGGGGCAATGTTGATGCGCATGGTATGCGCATTGACGACAATTCGCAAGGCTGACTTCACGATTCACTTGGGCTCAGGTGTTGGATTCACACACTCGTGGCTCATGAAATTCAAAACCTGGCCCCATCGCAGCTACCTGCGGATGTTGCCTAAAATTGCCATGTATTAGATTTTTGACTTGGGGCTACATGATTGACCGCCTTTTCACCACCTTTGATTCTGCCCTGCGCACCGTGTTTTCCGCGCACAACGCCACGCAGGCTTGCCCCACGGTGCCGGGTGATGCCACCGAGCTCTCTGAACTGGAAAAAAAGGAAGCGGGGGCGCTGATGCGCGTCAACCACGTGGGCGAAGTGTGCGCCCAGGCCCTCTACACGGCGCAGGCGTTTGCCACCAACGACGAGACCCTGCGCGCGCATTTCCTGAAAGCCAGTGCAGAGGAAACCAACCACCTGGCCTGGACCGAAGCGCGCCTGAAAGAGCTGGGCGACCGCCCGTCGTTTCTGAACCCGCTGTGGTATGCCGGCGCCTTTGGCATCGGCTTGCTGGCCGGGCGACTGGGCGACAAGGTGAGTCTGGGCTTTGTGGTGGAAACCGAAAACCAGGTGGAAGCGCACCTGGACAGCCACCTGAACCGCCTGCCTGTCGGCGACCATGCCTCACGTGCCATCGTGGCGCAAATGAAAGACGACGAAGCGCGCCATGCGCTGAATGCCAAGGAACTCGGTGCGGAAGATTTGCCGCTGCCTGTGCGTGGCCTGATGACCGCCGTGGCC
>CAISLL010000051.1 GCA_903886165.1 uncultured beta proteobacterium
CAAACTGCCCCGCTTGCGTTTGCGACGCTTCTCGGTGGCGCACATCTGGTCGTAAATGATGGCCGTGGTGCCTTGAATCTCGCGGAATTCACGCTGGATGCGATCCAGCTCGTCACGGTGCTGCACCGCCACCCCAGGTGCCAGCGCCGCGCCGTGGTACTTGGCCGGGTCGTCGGTGACGATCACCAGCTTTTTCACCCCTTCAGAGATCAGGCTGGCCATGATCTGCAACACGCTGTGGCCTTCGGCGCGTTCGCCCACGCGCTGGCCGCCGGTCATGGCCACGGCGTCGTTGTAGAGCACCTTGTAGGTGATGTTCACACCTGCGGCAATGCTCTGGCGAATCGCCAGCAAGCCGCTGTGAAAGTAGGTGCCGTCGCCCAGGTTCGCAAACACATGAGTGTCGGTGGTGAAGGGCTGCTGTCCCACCCAGGCCACACCTTCGCCGCCCATCTGGCTGAAGGTGCTGGTTGACCGGTCCATCCAGACCGTCATGAAATGGCAGCCGATGCCGGCCAGCGCTCGCGAGCCCTCGGGCACACGGGTGCTGGTGTTGTGTGGGCAGCCGCTACAAAACCAGGGGGTGCGCTCGCCGGTGTCACTTTTGAGTTCGATTGCACCGCGCTCCTTGGCGTCCAGCATGGCCAGATGCTTGTCCATGCGCGCCGCCACAGCGTCTGGCACGCCGAGTTTTTTCAGGCGCTTGGCAATCGCCCGGGCGATCAGTGCCGGATTCAAATCAGCCTTGGCGCGCAGCAACCAGTTGTCAATCGGGTTCGGGCGGCTCCACTCGCCGCCCCCCTCATCACCTGATTCATCAAACTTGCCAACCACCGTGGGGCGCACATCGGCACGCCAGTTGTACAACTCTTCCTTCAACTGGTATTCAATGATCTGGCGCTTTTCTTCCACCACCAGGATTTCCTGCAGACCCTGCGCAAAGTCGCGTGTGATGCTGGCTTCCAACGGCCACACGACGTTGACCTTGTGCAGCCGGATGCCCAGTTGTTGACAGGTTGCCTCATCCAGCCCCAGATCCTGCAGTGCCTGGCGCGTGTCGTTGAAGGCCTTGCCGCTGGCGATGAGGCCAAAGCGGTCCTGCGGTGTGGCGAACACGTTGTAATTGAGCTTGTTGGCGCGCACATAGGCCGCTGCGGCATACCACTTGTAATCCATCAGCCGGGCTTCCTGCACCAACGCCGGGTCGGGCCAGCGGATGTGCAGGCCATCGGCAGGCATCGCAAAGTCTTGCGGCAACACAATCTTGACGCGGTCCGGGTCCACACATACCGAACTGCTCGACTCCACCACCTCCTGGATCGTCTTCATGCCGGCCCACACCCCCGAAAAACGGCTCAAGGCAATGGCGTGCAGGCCCAAATCCAGAATGCCCTGCACGTCGGACGGGAAAAACACCGGCAGGCCGCAGGCCTTGAAGATGTGATCGCTCTGGTGGGCTGCGGTCGAGCTTTTGCTGACGTGGTCGTCACCGGCCACAGCCACCACGCCGCCGTGTCTGGCGGTGCCAGCCATGTTGGCGTGTTTGAACACGTCAGAGCTGCGGTCCACGCCCGGCCCCTTGCCATACCAGATACCAAACACGCCGTCGAATTTTTTGGTCTTCGGATACAGGTCAAGCTGCTGCGTGCCCCACACGGCTGTGGCCGCCAGTTCTTCATTGACGCCGGGCTGGAACACGATGTGATGGGCCTCCAGATGTTTGGCGGCAGCCACCAGCGCCTGGTCATAAGCGCCCAGCGGCGAGCCCCGGTAGCCGCTGATAAACCCCGCCGTGCGCAAACCCGCCAGGGCGTCACGCTGCTGCTGCAGCATGGGCAAACGCACCAGCGCCTGCACCCCACTCATGAAGGCACGTCCATGGGCCAGGGTGTATTTGTCGTCCAGACCAACGTCAATCAGGGCCTGTTGGGCCGATTTGGACAAGGGTGCGTTCATGGGCAACTCCGGTATTTATTTACGCCAGGCGTCTTGTGAACACCATCGTAGTAAAAAATCAAATTCTGCAAAAAAGCCACCCGATTCCAGTGGCATCGGATGGCTTTGCGTCTATTAGCCTTTTAGGCCCATAGACCTTTTAAAACAAGGTCAAATAGCTATATTTATAGCAGCAATCTCCAGCTACCGCGTCAACACCCTGCGAATGGTGGCAGCCAATTCTTCCGCCACGAACTTGGCCACATAGGCGTCAGCACCCACCTTTTTCACATGTTCCTCGTTGGTGGAGCCGGTCAGGGACGAGTGGATCACCACAGGGATCGCGCTGAAGCGGGGGTCTTGCTTGATGTTGCGGGTCAGGGTGAAGCCATCCATCTCTGGCATTTCCAGGTCGGTCAGCACCAGGGCCACCTTGTCGCGGATGGTCTTGCCCTGCGTTTCTGCCTCGGCCGTCAAGGATTTGAGGCGGTCCCAGGCTTCCTGGCCAGATTTGGTCATGATGAAAGGCACACCCATGGCTTTGAGGCCCTGTTCGATCATCATGCGTGCCACAGCAGAGTCATCGGCAGCCAAAACCACTGTGCCCGGCGGAATGTGCAGCTTGCTGTTGGTATCCATCTCGACATGGTGCTGCTCCGGGAACACATCGCGCAGGATCTGCTCAACGTCAAGCACCTGCGCCAAACGGGTGTCTTCGGCAGCACCGTCCAGGCGTGCGATGCTGGTCACCAGGCCGCCACCACGCCCTTCGGCTGAGAGCACATGTTTCCACTCCAGGCGCACAATTTCATTGACCTCTTCCACCGCAAACGCCTGCGTGGTGCGGGCAAACTCGGTCACCAGCAAAATGCCCAGGCCCTTGGTGGGGTTGGTGCCGACCAGCTGCGGCAAGTTGATCACGGTGATCATCTGGCCACGGATGTTGGCGACCCCCATCACCGAGGGCGGTGAATTGACCATGGCCGTGACCTCGGGCATCACCAGAATTTCACGGACCTTGAACACGTTGATGCCAAACAGCTCGCGCTTGTCGGTGCCCGGTGCCTCGCCCAAGCGAAACAGCAGCAACTCAAACATGCTGTTGCCAGCCAGATTGGTGCGCTCGTCAATGTCGCGCATGGTGGATTTGCTGCTTGCATTGTTCATGATTGGAATCCGGTTAGAGCTGAGGCATGGGGGTCACAGATTCTATGGTAACGCCGTCAGAGCGGCTTCGGCCACAGCACCCACAAGCGCAGCGGCTGCTTCAGGCGTCCGGCTAATTCACCTGCCGCCGCACCCCAGCCGGCAAAATAATCGGCACGCACGGCACCGCGAATGGCGCTGCCGGTGTCCTGCGCCAGCACCAGCCGCTGCAAGGCCAACTGTGGCCCCTCGGACGCCAGCCAGACCGGTGTGCCATAGGGAATGCTCTCAGGGTCCACGGCAATCGAGCGTCCGGGGGTCAGCGGCACGCCTTGCGCACCACGTGGCCCAAAACCGCTGTCGAACTCACTCAGCCGCTCTTCCCTGAAAAACACCACACGCGGGTTGCGCCACAGCAGTTCGTTGACCCGCTGCGGGTTTTCCAGCATCCAGGCCTTGATGCCGGGCCAGGAGGCATCACGCACCTCACCCTGATCCAGCAGCCAGCGCCCAATGCTTTGGTAGGGCTGACCGTTGTGCCCGGCATAGGCCAGCCGCACCAGTTGCACGGCACCATCGGGTTCGGTCACACGCACACGCCCCGAGCCTTGAATTTGCAGCACCATGGCCTGCACCGGATCCGCCAGGTAAACGATTTCACGGCCCCGCAGGGCCACCTGGGCCTCGGGCAATGTCTCCATGTCCTGCCGGGTGAACCAGGGTTTGCGCGAATTCATGCCAACTGGCATCTGGTACAGCGGCACGTCAAAACCGGCGCCCGGCGTGCGCCGTGCCTCGTATTCGGGCTCGAAATAGGCCGTCAGCAGCCCACTGGCGCTGCCCTGCATGGGCTCAACCCGGTAAGGTTGCAAACGTTCCAGCAACCATTGGCGCTGGGCGTCTTCACCACCAATGCTCAAACGCCGCACCTCCGGGCACAACGATGCAAACACCGGACCGGGACGCTCGCAACTCTTCAACCAGGCGTTCCAGGCTTCAAACAGGGCATCATCGTCAAAACCCGGCAACTCCTGCCAGGGCACGGCCACCCAGCGGCTATTGCCGCGCAACAAACTGGGCAACACGCTCACATCCTGCGACATGCCTGAAGGCGTGAGCGGGGTGGCTGTGCCAGTGGTGGCTGCCTCTGATGGCACAGGGTTCGGGGCCAGGGGCGCGCTGCCACACGCCACCAACAGCGCCGCCATGCCGGCCAGCGCTGCACACCTCAAACCAGACAGAAAACCGTCCATCACATGCGGTGCTGCAACGCAGGCAAACGGGTGCGGCAGGCGGTCAACACCTCAAAATCCAGGTCGGCCAGCACCACCCCGGCCTCTTGCGCCTGTTGCGCCTGCACCTGGCCCCACGGGTCAATCAGCATGGCCTGCCCCCAGGTGCGACGCTGGTTGTCATGCAGGCCCCCTTGGGCGGCGGCCACCACAAATGACAGGTTTTCGATCGCCCGGGCCCGCAACAACACCTCCCAATGTTCCTTCCCGGTGGTGTAGGTAAAGGCGCTGGGCACCAGCATCAGATGCGCACCGGCGCTGGCATAAGCGCGGTACAGCTCCGGAAAACGCAGGTCATAACAGACACTCAGGCCCACGCGCCAAAGGTGTCCGTCTTTTGAAGGCAAATCAAAGGTCACGGGCTCAGTGCCGGCCTTCAGCACCAATGACTCGTCGTAGCGCTCCCGGCCATTGTCAAACCGGAACAGGTGAATCTTGTCGTAACGCGCCACACACGCGCCATCCGGTGAAAAAACCAGACTGCTGTTGCTGACCCGCGCTGCCTCGCCCGCACCAAGCGCCGCAGCTTCCGGTTCCGGACAGCTCAATGGCAGGGTGCCACCCACCAACCAGAGACCCAGACTGCCGGCTGTGTCGCTCAAAAACTGCTGCAACGGGCCACTGCCGAAGGCCTCGCCAATGGCCAGTTTGTCCGCATCACGCTGACCCATCAGACAAAAATACTCTGGCAGCACAGCCAGCTCAGCGCCGCTTTGAGCCGCCGTTTGCAGCAAATCCCTGGCTTGGTCCAGATTGGTTTGGACATCCGAGCCGGACACCATTTGAATGGCGGCAACTTTCATGGGTTTGTTTCCTTTGTGCTGGCAGGCGTTCGGGCGACTTTGGCGACTTGTGGGTCGGTCCAGCTGCCTGTCACGTGCAGTTCCTGGGTATTTGACTCGATCAACGGCCGACGCAAGAATATCTGCGCCAAAAATGTCCCCAACCCCATTGCAGGGTTGATCACCGTGGCAATCAGCGACGCAGTGCCGGCATTGATCTCTGGCACCACCACCACTTTCAGATCCTGTGTTTCGTTGGCAATGTCAGCGTGACCCTCCATCAGCACAGCGGCGTTCACGCCCTTCATCTGCAGGTTGTTGGTGCGTGCGATACCCTGCTCGACGGTGACATCCCCGCGCAGGAAATCAAAAGCAAAACCATCGCTAAATACATCCCGGAAATCGAGCGTCAATCGCCGCGGCAACGCCTGCAGGCTCAGCACACCGAACAGTTTGGCAATGCCGGGGTCGGCCTTCAGGAATTGACCCGAGGCGACATTGACCGTAAAAGCCCCTCCCAGCGTCGGGTAGTCAAGTCTTAACGGCGAACCGAGCCAGGCAACCTGGCCTTCGAGCTTGCCGCTGGCCTGTCGGACGACATCTTTCATGCCAAGACGCGTCAGCAGCGCCCCGCCATCAGCCACATCAAGCCTGAAATTAAGCACCGTGCGCCGGCGCGACGCGCCGGGCCTGTCATCAGCCGTGGCGAGACCACTTTGGGCATTGACCCGCACCCAGTTCCCATTGGCCACAAAGCTGGCTTCGGGCACACTCAGATTGAATTTGTTCAGACGCCACTCGCGCGCACCACCGGCAACGCCATTGCCATCGACCATGCGGTTGATGGCCTCGACTTCAAGGCGGCCAAAGCGCTTGCCGCGCAATTCAAAGTCATCCACCACAATGTCGAGCGCCGGGACACTGACAGGCTGGGCATCGAGCAGTGCCTCCATGTCGGATGCCTCGGAAGGCGCCAGCGCCAGGCGGGCCAGGCGCGCATAGACCCGCCCAGCGCTGGCCCCAGCACCCGCGCCCGCCGCCTGGCGGTACTCCAGATAGCCATTGAACTCACGGGCGTCAAGGTTGGCACGCCAAAGTGTCCCGTCACGGCTACCACCTGCCACCACCTGGTTGAACTGCCGCCCTGCAAAACTCAGGGAATCCGCGCGCACCGCCAGAGTCGATGGCAAATAGGTCATGGCATCGTTGCCAGTGTGTGCATCGACCCGGTCAGCCAAAGCCAGACCAGTGGACTGGGTGAATACCTGCTGCCAGGCATCCACATTGAGCTGCAGCAGCTTGATGTTGGCACCGACACCCTGGAGGGGAACAGGCGCAGCTTCCTGCGGCCCAAGCCCCACCTCAATCGCACCCCGCAGCACACGAGCCACCTCACCGGAAACATCACGCTCATAGGTGGCGCGTCCCAGTGTGCCAAGGTTCACGCTGAAACGGTCACGCAGCGTTGGCATTTGCGCGCCCCCTTCGGGTGAGGCATTCAGCAGTTCAGTCTGAAGATAAAGCGGAAGCAGTGCGTTCGCACTTTTTTGCAACGGCGGCGGCAGGTTCAAGGACATGCCCTGCAGGTTGCTCTGGACCACCCACTCGGGCACACCGCGGCGAAAACCCAGGCTTGCGGTGTAGGCCGCGCTGCCGCCAGCCTGGCGCGCCAGGCGCGCCACAAAGCCAAATTCACTGGCCTGGCGCAGCCCCTCGGCACTGGCCGTGCCGCTGGCGCGTATCTGGGTTGGTGCGCTGCGCGGCGTTGCCGCAGTCGGTGCCAGCACCAAGCCACCTTCCAGCCGCACATCTCCGCCCAACATGCGCGCGTGCACGCCGCTTATGACAAAACCGGACTCGGTAAAGTTCAGTAGACCCCTGGCACGTGTCATTTTGGGGCTGTCGGGCGTGATCTGAACATCATTGCCAGTCAGCGCCACACTACCCTGCACCGTAGACCGGTCCAGATCTGCGATTGGCAAGGCCAATTTGAGCTTGACATCGGTCAGGCCGGTGGTGACCGAGCGCGCGAGCACATCACCCATTAGTTCGCCAATGGCTGACCCATTGACCACCCGCATGGCGTCTGGCAACGGTCCCTTGAAATCTGCATCGACTAGGACCGTGGTGTGATTCAGGTCGGGAATCGTCACATCGGCCCGTGTCACCTGGACTCCGGGCGCGTCAACCAGTCGGGCACGTGCGCCTTTGACTTGCAGTTGCATGCGGTCAATCACCAACTGACCACTGATCTCCGTCAAGCCTGGCCAGGGCAACTCCTGCGGACCTTGCAGTGCGCGCGGAACATAGGCCATTTTGGCATCGCGCACATCGGCACTGATCCTGAACATGCCCTGGCGCGGGTCAATTTCAGGCAACTGGCTGATCTCGCCCCTGATGCCAAAGCGGACATTGCTGGCCTTGCCCGCCGTGATGGCATTCTTCACGTAGTCACGAGCTTCCCTATCAATCACCAGCGGCAAATACCGGTGCACGCGGGTGCCATCGGCACGGCTAAGGGTGGCTTGCAAGTCCAACACCCCGGGCAATCGGTTTCGTGTGGCCGACTTGGCCGGATCCGCGGTCTCCCATTTGAATTGAGCCTGCCCCTCGGCATCAGCATTGGCAAACCTGAGGCCGGAGACCTGCAGTGCCACATGCTCACCCTTGACTTGCCAGCGCGCCTGGGCGCTGAGCTGTGCCACTTCAATCAGGCTTTCCTGAAAAACGCCAGGCAAATCCACCGCCCCCTGGTCAACCTGCACACTGGCGTGCCCAGACTTCTGATCCAGCTCAAACTCGATACCCAGGCCCCGCACACCCGGCATCGGTGCCACCGCAGCCAGCTCCACCTGACTGAAACGACCTTTTGCCGAGTAACTTTCCAGGTCATTGAGAGGCCCCTGCCAGGTCAAAGCCAGTTTTTCACCGATGCCTTTCGGGGCATATCGCAGCAATTGTTCGCGTACCGATGCGGCAACGGGCAAACGCTGCATCACTTGCGCCAAAGCCGCCAGATCAAGTTTGTCAGCCTGCAACTCTCCGTGCGGCCGAATTCTCCCCTCGCCGCCCAGGTAAGCCAGTCGCACGTTGCCGCCCGGCCAGCGCAGACCATCTGTGGCTTCGAAAGTCAGGTCGCGGGTCGACACTTCAAAGCCACCTGCCAGCATACGGCCACCGGCTCGCCCCTGCACCTGGCGCAGCACCAGCGCCGGCAAATCCGAGCCCAATGTGACATCGGTTTCGGTCAGCGCCATGTCGGCGGTCAAGCCGGTCAGACTGCCCTGACTGATGTCCACCCAGGCGCGCAGCGCACCGCGTCCCTGCCGGATGTCCACACCCAGGTCCACATACTGGCGAAGTTCGGACAAGTCGACATGGTCGAACGCGGCATACAGTTGGCCGTCCCATTGCTGCCAGCGACCGTGCTGGCGTGTCAGAAGCGGCTGCGTAAACCGTCCGCGCAAGGAAAAACGCTGGCCCCAGGACCCGGGCGGCGTGGCATCCAGCCGCAAATCGTGGTGTCGACCCAAATTGCGTGCCACTGCCTCCACGTGTTGCAGCACGATCGGCTCAGTGCCCCTTTGCTCGTCGGTCCAACGCACCTCACCGTCGTGCAATGCGAACTCGATTTGTGAAAAAAACCAATCCAGCGCAACCGGTTCGGCCACACCCGGAGCCGTCGCATCCAGCCCGGCCACCGTGATCCGTCCGTCACGCAGGCGGCGCACATCGAGCTTTGGTGCGTCGATATACACCTGCTCAAACCCCAGGCGCAAAAAGGAACGAAATGACAGGGACACCAGCACGCGTGGCAGGTTCAGGGCATCACGTCCCTGCGCGTCCTGGAAAGACACGTCCGTCAATTCAAACGATGGCATCAGCCCGCTGGAGCGGGCCGTGATAGCCCCTACGCGCACCGGTACACCCAGGGCACGGGTGGCCTGCGCCTGCAGCTGCGGGCGAAATTCGTCGATTCGCGGCACAATCCATCCGTTGATCGCGCCCCAGGCCAAACCCAGCAACAACCAGGCCAGCAGCACAACCGCGAGCAGCCACCGGGTCAGAGCAGACCAGGTTTTAAGCAGTTTTGAGGGTATGGGCGACACATTGATTGAAAAATTGACTGACTGAGAATTATGACCCGCCCTTCATTGGCTCTGCATTCGAGATTTGCCCAGCGCGTGACCCGCCGCTACGAAGCCCAGTTGCCCCTGCTGCCCCCCGGTCGGCCAGGCCCGGCCGAGTTGAAAAGCAGCTTTGATGCGCTGAGAGAGCAGGGCCACAGCCTTGCCAGCGCGCTGCGCATCAGCCGCCAGTTGGTGGTGGCGCGTCTGCTGGACCTGGACTGCGATGAGCAGCTTTCCCTGGCCAGTGTCACCCAGGCCATGACCGACCTTGCCGAGTTTGCACTCAACACGGCCCTGGACGAGGCACAAACGGCACTTGACCAGACCCACGGCGCACCCCGGACACCCGGCGGCCAGCGCGCGCAGGTGTGGATCGTGGGCATGGGCAAGCTGGGGGCGCGCGAACTCAATGTGTCGAGCGACATCGACCTGATTTACGTGTACGACGAAGACGGCGACACCACCGGTGACAGCAACGGACGTGGCCGCATCACCAACCACGAGTACTTTGGCAAAGTGGTGCGCGCCGTGTACAACCTGGTGGGTGACACCACCGAACACGGCTTTGTGTTCCGGGTCGACCTGGCGCTGCGACCCAATGGCAACTCGGGTCCGGCGGCCGTGTCACTGGACGCACTTGAGCAATATCTGCACGTGCAGGGCCGCGAGTGGGAGCGTTTTGCCTGGCTCAAGAGCCGTGTCGTCGCCCCGTTTGCGAGCGTCACCAGTGGAGCGATTCAGTCCCTGCGCGAGGTGGTGATGCCCTTTGTTTTCAGGCGCTACCTGGACTACAGCGTGTTTGATTCCCTGCGTGTGCTGCACCGGCAAATCCGGGAGCACGCCGCCAAACGCAGTGCCGGTCACCCGGAACGTGCCAACGACGTGAAGCTTTCGCGCGGCGGCATCCGCGAGATTGAATTCACCGTGCAACTGCTGCAGGTGGTGCGTGGTGGCCAGTTTCCCGAACTGCGCACCCGCCCGACCCTCAGCGCCCTGGCGCGCCTGGTGCGCGCCGGCTTGATGCAGGCGCCAGCTGCCGATGCAATGGCACAGGCTTATGTGTTCTTGCGCCAGCTGGAGCATCGCATTCAGTACCTCGATGACCAGCAAACCCATGTACTCCCCACCAATGACCAGGATCTCACCTGGATCGCCCGGACCATGGGCTTTGACACCTCGCAGCAATTGCTCAAGGAGCTCGATACCCACCGCGAACAGGTGGCTCAGGAATTCGACAAATTGCTGGGTGGGCCCCAGGCGCAGTGCAAAAACTGCCCGGGCGGCAAGGCAGCCAATGGCACCACGATGGACGAATTGCTGCCACAACTCGGTAACACGTTCCGCCAGCGGCTTGATGCCTGGCGCGAACACCCGCGTGTGCTGGCACTGCGCGACGAAGCCCGTGTGCGGCTGTTGCGCCTGCTGACACGCACCGCCCAATGGGTGAGCGAGGGCGCCGCCACTGAGGAAGCCGCCGTGCGCCTGGTGGACTGGGTTGAACCCCTGCTGCGCCGCGAGAGTTACCTGGCGCTGCTGTGGGAGCGCCCCAATGTGCATGAGCGCCTGCTGCGCCTGCTGGGTGCGGCGCGCTGGCCGGCGCGTTACCTCATGCTGCACCCCGGCGTGATCGACGAACTGGCCGGTGCCGACATCTTTTTTGAGCGATTTGACGCCGAGGAATTTGAAACTGACCTGGATCACCGGCGCGCGTCGCTCGCAGGCACTGGCGAAGATGACGACGAATCCCTGCTGAACCTGCTGCGCCGCGCCCACCATGCCGAGGTGTTTCGCACCCTGGCCCGGGACATCGAGGGCAAGCTGACGGTAGAAGAAGTGGCCGATGACCTGAGTGCGTTGGCCGATGCGGTGCTGCGCGTGACGACCCGCTGGTGCTGGTCACTGTTGAAAAAGTCGCACCGCGAGCAGCCCCGGTTCGGCATCATTGCCTATGGCAAGCTGGGCGGCAAGGAACTCGGCTACGGCAGCGACCTGGATCTGGTGTTCGTGTTTGACGACGACGATGAGCGCGCGCCAGAGGTTTATGCAGCCCTGGTGCGCAAGCTCATCAACTGGCTGACCGTCAAGACCGGCGAAGGCGACCTGTATGAAATCGACACCGCGCTGCGCCCGAACGGCAACGCCGGCCTGTTGATCACCAGCTTTGACGCCTATGCGAACTACCAGCAGCAACGCGGCTCCAACACCGCCTGGACCTGGGAGCATCAGGCCATGACACGGGCCCGCTGCGTGCTCGGCGATGCCGCGCTGCGCGAGCGTTTTGACGCGGTGCGCCTGGCCGTCATCACCGCGCCACGTGACGGCGAAAGCCTGCGCACCGAAATCGCCGCGATGCGCGAGCGCATGGCACTGGCGCATCCCGTCAAGGCCGGACAATTCGACATCAAACAAAGCGCCGGCGGCATGATTGATGCCGAGTTTGTGATGCAGTACCTGGTGCTTTCAGAAAGCGGCAAGCACCCCGAGTTGTTGGCCAATGCAGGCAACATTGCGTTGCTGGAGCGCGCCCAGAGCCTCGGCCTGCTACCAGACGGCGTAGGCCATGCGGCCGCCAGCGCCTACCGCACCATGCGCCAGGTGCAACACAAAGCCCGTCTCAACGAAGCCCCGCCCCATGTGCCACTGGAAAGCCTGCAGGCTGAGCGCGACGCCATCCTGACCCTTTGGCACGCAGTCTTCATCCCTGCTGCCTGAGCCCTCGCACCCGAATATTTCAATGCAAAAACTCACACTGATCCCCCTCATTTCCGGCATTGCCCTGCTGGCGGGTTGCAGCGACCGCATCAAGGACACCCACCCGCAACAACTGGTCAGCAAACGCCAAGCCATCTTCAAGCAATTCACCAAGACGCTGGAACCCATGGGACTGGTGGCACGCGAGCGTCAAGACTATGTGAAAGCCACTTTTGTGGCCAATGCCCAGGCTCTGCAAGAACTTTCCACTCAGCCCTGGGTTTACTTCAGCGCCGATGGCAACTACCCGCCGACCCGGGCCAAACCTGACGTATGGGACAAGCCAGCGGAATTCAAGCTGGCGCAGGACAACTACCTGGCGGCGGTGAACAAATTGGCCGATGTAGCTGGCAGCGCCGACATGCCGGCCATCAGGGCCAGCGTGGAGGCGGTGCAAAAAAGCTGCAAGAGCTGCCACGATCAGTTCCGCAACGACAGCGCCAAGGCGAAACAAGGCGACTGAAGCACCGGCGCTATCCCGGTGCCAGGGGCGACAGCCAGCGAGCCGCAAATTCGTCGGCACTGACCGGTTTGCCAAACAAATAACCTTGCCCCAGCTCGCACCCCAAGGCTGCCAGCTGCTCATGCTGGATGGGCTCCTCAATGCCTTCGGCCACCAGGGTGTGCCCCAGGTTGTGCGCCATGTCCACAATGGTGCGTACCAGCACCGCATCGTTGTCATTGGTCAACATGCCACTGACGAAACTGATGTCAATCTTGATCACCGACACCGGCAACTGGCGCAGGTAAGCCAGGCTGGAATAGCCGGTGCCAAAGTCGTCAATTGACACCGACACCCCAAGTTCACGCAACTCGCTCAGGCACGCCAACTGCCCTGCGGTGGGTTGCATCAGGGTGTCTTCGGTGATTTCCAGCTCAAGCGCAGTGGCACTCACCCCATGCGTGTGCAGCATGGCTTTGAGCTCGGCCAGCATGTCTGGGCGGCGCAAATCAGCCACATTCTGGTTCACCGCCAAGCGCCAGGGAGCCTGCCACAAACCTGCGGCCACCCAGCACCCGACCTGGCGCAAGGCCTCGTTCAGCACCCAGTGGTCAAGGGCCACGAGCAAACCGCACTTTTCCGCCACCCCGATAAATTCACCCGGAAACACCAGCCCTTTGCCAGGGCGCTGCCAGCGCACCAAAGCCTCTGCCCCCATCAGCGCACCGTCACTCAAGCGGCACTGCGGTTGAAAATAAACCCGCAGTTGGCCTTGTTCGATCGCCTCGGCCAGGTCAGC
>CAISLL010000052.1 GCA_903886165.1 uncultured beta proteobacterium
CAAGTCAAGACTCACTGACAGCCCCAAGGTATTTTCGGCGTTGCCCCTGCGGGATAATCCGCACCATGACCATCACCATCAAAGACACCGAAGGCATTGCCGGCATGCGCCTGGCTGGCCGACTGGCTGCCGAGCTGCTTGACTACCTGGCCCAGTTTGTCAAACCCGGCATCACCACCAATGAACTCGACCGCCTGGCCGAAGCGCACACCACACAGGTGCTGCAGGCCATCTCAGCCCCGCTGAATTACGCCCCGGGTGGCCACCACCCCTACCCGAAGTCGATTTGCACGTCCATCAACCACCAGGTTTGCCACGGCATACCGAACGATAAACCGCTCAAGAAGGGCGACATCGTCAATGTGGACGTGACTGTCATCAAGAACGGCTGGCATGGCGACTCAAGCCGGATGTACATGGTGGGCGATGTGTCAGTGGCAGCCAGACGCCTGTGCAACCTGACTTATGAAGCCATGTGGAAAGGCATCATGAAGGTGCGTGAGGGCGCATACCTTGGCGACATCGGCCACGCCATCCAGACCTTTGCGGAGGGCCACGGCCTGAGTGTGGTGCGCGAATATTGCGGGCATGGGATTGGGCAAAAATTTCATGAAGACCCACAGGTGTTGCATTACGGCAAACCGGGCACGCTCGACCTGCTCAAGGCTGGCATGACCATCACCATTGAGCCCATGCTCAACATCGGGCGCAAGGACATCAAGGAAATGGGTGATGGCTGGACCATTGTCACCAAGGACCGTTCGCTTTCAGCGCAGTGGGAACACACCGTGCTGGTCACCCCGACAGGTTATGAAGTGCTGACCGTGTCAGCCAACAGTCCGGCTGTTCCAGCCTTTGTCACGCCTTCGGCTTGAACCCACTGCAACAGGTACCCAACCATGATCGAGCTTAGCGACCTGCGCGCCAAATACCGCGCGGACAAAGCAGCCCTGCTGACGGCGCTCTCAAGCAGTGGCGCATCCACGCGCGGTGTCCGTGCTGCGCTACAAAAGCTCTCGGCTCTGGCTGACGGCCTGCTCAAAGTGTTGTGGCAACGCGCCGGCTTTGCTGAACCATTTGCCTTGGTCGCGGTTGGTGGCTTTGGCCGACGCGAATTGTTTCCACACTCGGATGTGGACGTGTTGCTGCTGCTCCCTGACGACCAGTCTGCCGATGACAACGCCGAACTCAGGGCGTGCATTGAGGCGTTCATTGGCAGTTGCTGGGATGCTGGCCTTGAAATCGGCTCGAGTGTGCGCAACGTCAGCACCTGCCTGAGCGAGGCGCACAAAGACGTGACCGTGCAAACCTCGCTGCTCGAAGCCCGCCTGGTCACCGGCAGCGCTGGGCTCTTTGGCAGTTTCCAGACACGGTTCATGGCGGCGATGGACCCGCACGCATTCTTTGTTGCGAAAACGCTGGAACTCAACCAGCGCCACAACAAATTCGACAACACGCCCTATTCGCTGGAGCCCAACTGCAAGGAATCACCCGGCGGTTTGCGTGACCTGCATATCATTTTGTGGGTGGCCAAGGCGGCTGGGTATGGCACCAACTGGGCAGATCTGGCAAAGAGCGGCTTGGCGACCGCGTTTGAAGTCACTCAACTCAAACGCAATGAGGCCCTGTTGTGGCTGATTCGGGCGCGCCTGCACCTGATCGCCAGCCGGCGTGAGGACCGGTTGGTGTTTGACATGCAAAACGCAGTGGCGCAATCTTTTCGATTTCAGGCGCCCTCGCCCGCCACAGACAGTCGGGCCTTTGTGCGCCCAAGTGAGTCACTTATGAAGCGCTATTACTGGGCGGCCAAAGCGGTGACCCAGCTAAACCATATCTTGTTGCTCAACATCGAGGCGCGGCTGAACCCTTCGACACATGAACCGCGGCCCATCAATGTACGTTTTTCCGACAAGGCCGGCATGGTCGAGGTAGCCACCGATGACCTTTACCAGCGCGAGCCTCATGCCATTCTGGAAACTTTTCTGATCTACCAGACCACGGCTGGCATGAAGGGTCTGTCGGCCCGCACACTGCGTGCGTTGTACAACGCGCGCGACCTGATGGATGGGAAGTTCCGCAACGACCCAGTCAACCGCCACACCTTCATGCAAATTCTGATGCAGCGCGATGGCACCACGCATGCCATGCGCCTGATGAATCAGACCTCGGTGCTGGGCCGCTACCTGTGGGCGTTCCGCAAGATCGTGGGGCAGATGCAGCACGACCTGTTTCACGTGTACACCGTGGACCAGCACGTGCTGATGGTGCTGCGCAATGTACGCCGCTTCTTCATTGCCGAACATGCCCATGAGTACCCATTTTGCTCACAATTGGCGTCAGGCTGGGACAAACCGTGGATTTTGTACGTAGCCGCCTTGTTTCATGACATTGCCAAAGGCCGCGGCGGTGACCACTCGGTGCTGGGCGCCAAAGAAGCCCGGCATTTCTGTAAGCAGCACAAAGTGGCCCGCAATGACACTCAACTCATCGAGTTCGTCGTACGCGAGCATCTGATCATGAGCCATGTAGCACAAAAAGCCGACCTGAGCGACCCCGACGTGATCGCGGACTTTGCCAAACGGGTTGGCAGCGAACGCTACCTGACGGCCCTGTACCTGTTCACCGTGGCAGACATTCGCGGCACCAGCCCGAAGGTGTGGAACGCCTGGAAAGGCAAATTGCTGGAAGACCTGTACCGGCTCACGCTACGGGTGCTGGGCGGCCATGCCGCAGACCCCCACGTCGAGGTGGAAAGCCGCAAGCGCGAGGCCCTGATCCAGTTGGCCTTGCACGCCATGCCCTTTGAAGCCCACAAACCCTTGTGGGACACTGTGGATGTCAGCTACTTCATGCGCCACGATGCAAACGACATCGCCTGGCACACCCGGCAACTGTCGCGCCACGTGAATTCAGGCAAATCCATTGTGCGGGCACGTTTGTCGCCCTTGGGTGAGGGCTTGCAAGTGCTGGTGTACACGCCCGACCAGCCCGACCTGTTTGCACGCATTTGCGGCTACTTTGACCAGCGGGGATTCAGCATCCAGGATGCTCGCATCCACACCGCTTACAACGCCTACGCGCTTGACACCTTCCAGGTCATTGCCCAGACGATGCCGGACCACTACCACGAGCTGACGAGCATGGTCGAGACAGAATTGCTCAATGCCATCATGCAGACCGGCGCGTTGCCTGCACCTAGCCGGGGCCGGGTCTCTCGACGCGTCAAGAGTTTTCCGATTGCACCCAGAATCAACCTGCAACCTGATGAAAAGGGCCAGCGCTGGCTGCTCAACATCTCTGCCAGCGACCGCGTTGGCCTGCTGTACTGCGTGGCCCGCGTACTTGCCAATCACAAGGTCAATGTGCAACTGGCAAAAATCAACACGCTGGGGGAGCGGGTGGACGACACCTTCCTCATCGACGGGCCGGAACTGCAAGAAAACAAGGCGCAGATCGAGATTGAAACCGAGTTGCTGGACGCGCTCGCATGACCACCCGGTGGCCGGTTGTCATGCCTATGTCTGACTGGCATTTCCGTCTGAAAAATTGAAGCGTTTCTGCCTTGAAGCCTTCTATTTAAAGCACATATAGCTAATATATAGATAGTATCAATCGTCCTTCGGATCAAGCCCGGGGAACAACTCCGAGGTAAAGCCAAATTGCCCGAAGTCGCGCACCCGCATGGGGTAAAGCTTGCCAATCAGGTGATCACACTCATGCTGCACCACCCGGGCGTGAAAACCCTCGACGGTGCGGTCAATCAAATCACCATATTGGTTGAACCCAACGTAATGGATGTGGGTAAACCGTGGCACTTTGCCACGCAAACCGGGCACTGACAAACAGCCCTCCCAGTCTTCGGCCTGATATGGCAACAGGTCTGGCTGCTCCTGCAGATTAGCCAAATGCAGTGGCATCCAATGCGGTGGCACTTGCCGGGAAGGCACCAGCGGCGTGATCACCGGGTTGATCAATACCGTGCGGGGCACCGCGGGGGCTTGTGGGTAGCGCGGGTTGACACTGTCAGTGCCAAAGATCACCACCTGCAAATCAACCCCGATTTGTGGTGCAGCCAAGCCCGCACCATCAGCCGCGCGCATCGTGTCCAGCAAATCGGTGATCAGCAGGTGCAACTCATCGGTGTCAAATTTTGTCACTGGCGGGGCGATGCGCAACAGGCGCGGGTCACCCATTTTGAGAATGTTACGAACCGCCATCCAGCATCTCCTTCAATTGAGCCTCATCCAACACCGCCACACCCAGCTCCTGGGCTTTGTCAAGTTTGCTGCCGGCCTCGGCACCAGCCACCACATAGCTGGTCTTTTTGCTGACCGAACCCGCCACCTTGCCACCTGCGGCTTCGATCAGGGCCTTGGCTTCTTCTCGGTCGAGCGTGGGCAAGGTGCCGGTCAACACAAAGGTTTTGCCACTCAAAGGCTGGGCCGCCACCGGGGCCGGCGCGCCCTCAGGCCAGGTGACACCGCAGGCACGCAGTTGCTCCACCACTTCACGGTTGTGCGGCTGGTCAAAAAAGGTGCGGATGCTTTTAGCCACGATGGGTCCGACATCGGCCACGGCAAGCAGTTGCGCTTCGGACGCATCCATGATGGCATCGAGCTTGCCAAAGTGGCGCGCCAGTTCTTTCGCAGTGGCCTCGCCCACATGTCGAATACCGAGCCCAAACAGGAACCGCGGCAAGGTGGTGTGTTTCGACTTCTCCAGGGCGTCGAGGATGTTTTGCGCCGACTTGCCCGCCATGCGCTCCAGGTTGACCAGCGCCGTGAAACCCAGACGGTACAGGTCTGACAGGGTGTGAATCACACCAGCGTCAACAAGCTGGTCTACCAATTTGTCGCCCAAACCTTCGACTTCCACTGCGCGGCGCTGGGCAAAGTGCAGGATAGACTGTTTGCGCTGGGCGCTGCAAAACAGGCCGCCGGTGCAGCGGTAGTCGGCCTCGCCTTCCTCGCGCACCGCCACGCTGCCACATACCGGGCATTGGTGCGGCATGGTGAACACCTCAGGGTTGCCCTGACGTTGGTCCGGCAGCACGCTCACCACTTCGGGAATCACATCGCCGGCGCGGCGCACGATCACTGTGTCACCCACACGCACGTCCTTGCGGCGGGCTTCGTCTTCGTTGTGCAGCGTGGCATTGGTCACCGTGACTCCGCCCACAAACACCGGGGCCAGTTTGGCGACCGGGGTCAGCTTGCCGGTGCGCCCCACCTGCACGTCAATGCCGAGCACCGTGGTCAGCATTTCCTGGGCCGGAAACTTGTGCGCCACGGCCCAGCGCGGCTCACGCGTGACAAACCCCAGGCGGCGCTGCAGCGCCAGGCTGTTGAGCTTGTAGACCACACCGTCAATGTCATAACCCAGGCCATCACGCTGTTGCCCGATCGACTGGTAAAAAGCTACCAATTCAGTAGCACCATGGGCAACATTGACAAGGTCACAGACCGGAAAACCCCAAGATTTCAGAGTTTGCAACATGTCGTAATGTGTTTGCCACCGCGGGCCACCCGCCTCTGGCGCGGTCACTTCACCCAAGCCGTAGGCAAAAAAGCTCAATGGACGCTGCGCGGCAATTGTCGAATCAAGCTGGCGCACCGCACCTGCCGCTGCGTTGCGCGGATTGACAAAGGTCTTCTCACCCCGCTCACCCGCCGCAATGCGCTGGCGTTGACGGTCGTTGAGCGCCTCAAAATCATCGCGGCGCATGTAAACCTCGCCACGCACCTCCAGCACGGGCGGCACCAGCGGGTAGGTTTTGCCGCCGGGCCGCCCCAAGGCAAAACGCGCCCCTTCGGGGGGCAGAGAGGACACGTCAGTGCCAAGCGCGGGGGCAACAATGTTCAGCGGAATCTGGCCGATGGTGCGGATATTCTGGGTGACGTCTTCACCCACCTCACCATCGCCGCGCGTGGCTGCCTGCACCAGCACACCATGTTCATACCGCAGGCTCATCGCGAGGCCGTCAAATTTTGGCTCGGCCACGTACTCAATGGCCGGATCGGCCTCGGTCAGGCCCAATTCACGTCGAATGCGGGCATCAAAGTTTTCAGCTCCGCTAGCCTCGGTGTCGGTTTCGGTGCGGATGCTCAACATGGGCACGGCATGGCGCACCGAGGCAAACTGCTCCAGCACCTTGCCACCAATGCGCTGGGTGGGCGAGTCGGGTGCGGCCAACTCAGGATGGCGGGCTTCCAGGTCTTGCAACTGTTTGAACAGGCGGTCGTACTCGGCGTCCGGAATCGTCGGCGCATCAAGCACGTAATAACGGTGCGCGTGCTGGTGCAACACCTGCCGCAGTTGCGCCATCAACGCGGCATCGTCGTCCTCGGGCGCAAACAGATCAGGCGTGAACATCTTCGACGGGATCAGGAAAAAAGCCGTCGCGCCAGCACCGAACCAGCCGCCAGTTCCCGTCGCGCCAGGGTGTCGTAAAGGTGCGTGAGCTCGGAGCCAATCACGTCCATCGCCTCAGGCGGCAGTGCCACACCGTTGTCGTCGGTGATCAGGCCATCCATCTCCCTGGCCAGTGCCAGCGCTGCGTCTCGCATGCGCTCGAAAGCGCGCTCACCCCGGTCAACCTGCGGCACATCCAGACTCAGGGTTACTTCGCGCAGAGCCGATTGGGTCGGGTCTTCATCCAGCGCGGCCTGAGCGTCAAAGCTGAGGCTCAATACCGGCGGCAAACCCTGAATGTCTGCTGGCACCACCATGCGCCCGGCAATTGAACCCGGCACAAAGCCCAACTTGGCCGCCATTTGCTGGATATAGCTGTGGCTCCAGGCAGCGCGACGGGCGCGCAACACAAAACTGAGCTGCGCGTCGTGGTCGCCTGCAAACTGGTCAAGCTCACGGGCGCGGCTGACCTCCTGGCGCATCTCGGGAAAATCCGGCGTGCCGCCGATGGCATCACAAAAGTTCTGCGTTTTCATGACAAATTCAGAAAACTCGATGTCGTAGAGTGCACCGGATCGGTTGGCTAACTGAATGCCCGCCTGCAACTGAACGTAGCGCTGCCCCACCAGGGGAAACTCCCAGCGCAGATGCCCCTCAGCCTGACCTTCAATGGTGAATGGCTTGCTGCCAACGCGCCGGGTCGGCGGCATGGCGGCCAGCACCGCATCACCCGACACCGGGACCTCCAGCGCGATCGGCGCAATCACGTCGATCAGGGTGTCAAGCGTCGGCTTTTTCTCTGGGATCGGCAAGGCAAAGATGGAGTCCCCGAAAACCGGGCTGTCTAGTGGGGGATCAATTGCGTCAGCGGCCCCATCCTGTCGTGATTGGACGGGTTCTGCCTGGCGTGGCCTGTTCTTGCGCGCCAGCCAGATGTTTTGTACCAGCACACCCAGCAACACCAGGGCGCCGGTGATGATCAATCCCAATTGCAGTTGGCTCATGTCATGCATACCCCGTTTCAGTCATGGAAAGGGCCGCGTCCATGTCCACCGCCACAATACGCGACACGCCCTGCTCTTGCATCGTCACCCCGATCAGTTGTTTGGCCATTTCCATCGCAATCTTGTTGTGGCTGATGAACAGGAATTGGGTTTCCTTGCTCATGCTGGTCACCAACTTGGCATAGCGCTCGGTGTTGGCATCGTCCAGCGGTGCATCGACCTCGTCCAGCAGGCAAAACGGTGCCGGGTTTAGTTGGAAGATGGCAAACACCAGCGCAATCGCGGTCAGCGCTTTCTCGCCACCCGACAACAAGGCGATGCTCTGGTTTTTCTTGCCCGGCGGCTGAGCAATCACCTGCACACCGGAGTCCAGGATTTCATCGCCGGTGATGACCAGGCGCGCGTTACCGCCGCCAAACAGCTCGGGAAACATTTTGCCAAAGTGGCCGTTGACCGCTTCAAACGTGCCTGAAAGCAGCTCGCGGGTTTCACCGTCGATTTTCTTGATGGCGTCTTCCAGCGTCGTCATGGCTTCAACCAGGTCTGCCGTCTGTGAATCCAGAAACAATTTACGCTCGCGCGCTACCGCAAGTTCGTCCAGCGCGGCCAGGTTGACGGCACCCAGGGCGGCAATTTCCCGGTTGATGCGGTCAATCTCCCCCTGCATGCCCATAAGCCGCACGGCACCATCTGCCATCGAGGCAGCCAAAGAAGTTAGATCTGCCTGCGCGTCCAGCAACAACTGGTGGTACTGATCGAACCCCAGCCTTGCCGCTTGTTCCTTGAGCTGGAACTCGGTGATACGTGCACGCAGTGGGTCAAGTTCGCGCTCGAGCTGCAGGCGGCGTTCGTCGCTGGCGCGTAATTTGGCGGTCAGGTCGTCGTACTGGCTGCGCTGCGCGCCCAGATGTTTTTCGCGCTCCAGCTTGGTGGCAAGCGCCTGCTGCAAACCACCCTGCGCCGCTGCATCGTTCAGGCGGGCCAGTTCTTCTTGCCCTCTTTTGGCCTCAGACCTTACTGAATCTGCCTGCTGTGCTGCCGTTTCAATAGCGCGCGACAACTCGGCGCGGCGCGCACCCAGACTGCGCATGGCAAAGGTGGCTTCTTGCGCCTGGCGCTCCAGACTGCGTTGCTGCTCTCTGCATTCGCCCAGCTTGCGCTCCGCCAGGATCACCTTGTCATCCAGTTGTGCATGGCGCTCCTGGGTGTCGGCGAGCTGCATGTCGAGCTCTTCGAAGCGGGTTTCTGCCTCAACACGGCGTTCTTGCAGTTCTGCCAACTGCTCATCAATTTCAGACAAGTCACTGGCAATTTGCTGGCTGCGGCTGCGTGCCTGCTCGGCCAACTGTGTCAGCCGCAGGTTTTCAACCTGCAACTCATGGCTGCGGTCTTGCAGCTCCGCCGCCTCGCGCCGGGTAATCACCAGGCGTTGCGACACGTCCGCGTAAGCGGCCTCGGCGCGGATCAGGGACAAGCGGGATTCATCGGTAATCAGCACTTGGGCGCGCTGCTGTTTTTCCAGATGTTCAATCTCCTGGGCGCGCGCCAACAGGCCGGCCTGCTCGGAATCTTGCGCGTAAAAACTGACGCTGTAGCGCCCCACCGCATGGCCGGTCTTGACAAAAATGAGCTCGCCGCTTTGCAGCCGTTCACGGCTGGCCAGCGCCTCTTCCATGCTGGCTGCCGTAAAACAACCGTGCAACCAATCGTCCAGTACCGCTTTTTGGCTTGCGTCATGCACCTTCAACAAGTCTGCCAGACGCGGTAACCCATTGCCAGGCATGGTTTGTGTGGCGGGCGGTGGGCTGTAAAACGCCAGTTTGGCCGGAGGCACGTCCTGCGCAAACGCTTTCACCAGATCCAGGCGGCTGACTTCGAGTGCGCCCAGGCGCTCGCGCAGCGCACCTTCCAGCGCGTTTTCCCACCCCTGCTCAATGTGCAGTCGGCTCCACAAGCCCTGCAAATGGTCCAGCCCGTGGCGCTGCAGCCAGGGTTGCAGCTTGCCGTCAGTCTTGACTTTTTCCTGCAAGGCTTTGAGCGCTTCCAGCCGGGCTGACAGATCGGCCAACTGGGCAGATTCGGTGTTCACGACAGCCTGCTGGTGGCGGCGCTTGTCGTCCAGTTCCGGTGCGCTGTCCTGCAACTCGGCAAGCCGCGCCTGCGCGATGTCTGTCGCCTCCTGTGCCTGGTCGGATTGGTCCTGTTGAGCCTGCAGGCGTTGCTCATCCGGTGAGGTCAAGGCGTTGCGGTCGGCCAGCAGGCGCTCACGGCGCGTGCCAAGTTGGCGGGTCTGGTCGTCCAGGCTGCGTTGCTCGGCGGCCAGCACACCCAGATGCTGCTGCACTTGCGCCACGCTGGCGCGTTGTTCACTGGCAGCACGCTGTGCCTGGCGCAAAGCCTCTTCCAGGTCTGGCAAGGTTTGCGCCTGTTCCTCCACTTGTGCTGACAGCAACCCGTTTTTTTCTTCGCCCAGCAATTCGAGTTCAGCCAGGCTGTCAAGCTCGGTTTGGGCATCGTCGCTGCGGGTGGCCCACTGACCTGCCTGCTCTTTCAGCGTTTGCAGGCGCAACTCGACGCGTTGGCGCCCTTCCACCACAAAGCGGATTTCTGCCTCCAGGCGGCCGACCTCGGTGCTGGCCTCATACAGCAGGCCTTGCGCCTGGTTGACCTGTTCACCCGCCGCATAGTGGGCCTGGCGCACGGTTTCCAGCTCTGATTCAATGCGGCGCAGGTCTGCCATGCGGCTTTCCAGCGCGTTGACCGCGCCCTGGGATTCCAGGTGAACGCGGGACCGGTCAGACTCTGCTTCTGACCGCTTCAAAAACCAGAGTTGCTGCTGTTTGAGCGTGACGGCGCTGGTCAGCGCGTGGTACTTCTGTGCTACCTCGGCCTGTTTTTCCAGTTTGTCCAGGTTGGCATTCAACTCGCGCAGGATGTCTTCGACCCGGGTCAGGTTCTCGCGCGTGTCGCCCAGACGGTTTTCGGTCTCGCGGCGGCGCTCCTTGTACTTGGACACACCGGCGGCTTCTTCGAGGAACAGACGAAGCTCTTCCGGCTTGCTCTCAATGATGCGGCTGATGGTGCCCTGGCCGATGATGGCGTAGGCGCGCGGCCCCAGCCCGGTGCCCAGAAACACGTCCTGGACGTCGCGACGGCGCACCGGCTGGTTATTGATGAAATAGCTGCTGTTACCGTCCCTTGTCAGCACCCGCTTGACGGCAATTTCACCAAACTGGCTCCACTGGCCGCCGGCCCGGTGGTCGTCATTGTCAAACACCAGCTCGACACTGGCGCGGCTGGCCGGTTTGCGCGTGACGGTGCCATTGAAAATCACATCCTGCATCGACTCACCACGCAACTCCGAGGCCTTGGACTCACCCAGTACCCAGCGCACCGCGTCCATGATGTTCGATTTGCCGCAGCCGTTTGGCCCGACCACGCCTACCAGTTGGCCGGGCAAGAGGAAGTTCGTCGGTTCGGCAAACGACTTGAACCCGGAAAGCTTGATGGAGTTGAGACGCACGGATGGCTAAAAACAAAAGTCAGGAAAGGACGAAAAACCAAGGTCAAAGAAGGGCTTGGGCCTGCTGCCTGATGATAACTTGCACCCTCACCTTGCAGATGGCAGTCACAGCGCCCGTTGCGTAACTGCAGACAGCACCGTTAGCCCGTCAGTCACTTTCCGCACCATGGGCCAGCGCCATCACCCGTGCAGGCGGCAGGGTTTTGAGCTTGTGGTCGCTCCAGACCTGACGCCAGCGCCGCGCACCGGGCAAGCCATGGCGAAGACCGAGCATGTGGCGGGCAATCGATGGCCAGCGCGTGCCATGCTCAAATTGCTCCACCTCCATGTAAGCGACCATTTGCTGCTCGACCGATTCACGGGTCTGCAAGGTCGGCGAAGGAGCCGCTGCCATGTCGGTTTGGGCATCGTAAAACTGGGTATCCCACTGGCTCAGCCACCAAGGGTTGTGATACGCCTCTCGACCCAGCATGACGCCGTCGACGTGTTCTAAATGTTGATGCACCTGCTCGTTGGTGGTGACACCGCCGTTCAGAACAAACTTCAGCCCAGGGAAATCGCGCTTGAGCTGGTACACCGTTTCATACCGCAAGGGCGGCACCTCACGGTTGTCCTTGGGGCTGAGTCCCTTGAGCCATGCGTTTCTCGCATGCACGATAAAAGTGCTGCAGCCGGCACGGCTCACCTCACCCACAAAGTCACGCACAAAATCGTAGTTTTCCAC
>CAISLL010000053.1 GCA_903886165.1 uncultured beta proteobacterium
CCGAGTTTTGTCACGGTCAAGGGCGGGCAGTTGAAAAAGCCCAAAAGAGACCAGCAGGGCAGCCTGAGTGCCCTGCCTGTGCTGCCAGAACCAGTTCTGCCGGACACCCGCAACGCCTGGGGCATTGTGGTGGGTGGCGTAGGTGGCACCGGCGTCATCACCATTGGCCAGTTGCTGGGCATGGCGGCACACCTGGAGGGCAAAGGTGTGGTGACACAAGACGCCGGTGGCCTGGCGCAAAAGGGTGGCGCCACCTGGAGCTTTATCCAGATTGCCGACACCATGGACGCCATTTACACCAGCAAAGTGAACACCGGCAAGGCGGATCTGGTGCTGGGCTGTGATGCGATTGTGGCGGCGTCCAAGACCACACGCGATGTGATGCAGGCCGGGCGCACGTTTGTGGCGCTGAACAGTCACGCCACACCCACTGCCGCGTTTGTGCACAACCCGCAGTGGCAGTTTCCCGAAGGTGGCTGCGAAGCGGCCATTGTGCAGGCGGTCGGCGCCGAGGGCGTGGGGGTGTTCGACGCCGAGCAGCTGGCCATTGCTACCTTGGGTGACTCGATTTACACCAACCCGCTGTTGCTCGGTTACGCCTGGCAAAAGGGCCGTGTGCCGGTCTCCCGTGCGGCCTTGCTGCGCGCCATGGCGCTCAATGGGGTGCAGGTGCAAAACAACCAGGCCGCATTTGAATGGGGACGCCACTGCGCCCATGATTTGCCGGCTGTGCAGGCGCTGTGTCAGAGCAGGAAGGTCATTGAATTTGTCAAAAAACCATCGGTGGCAGAGTTGGTGGCGCAGCGAGTGGCATTTTTGACAGATTATCAGAATGCGGCTTACGCAGACACCTACCGGGGGCTGGTGGCGCAAGTGCAGCAGGTGGATGCAAAGTACGGGAAAACAGCGCTGAGCGACGCAGTGGCGCGCAACCTGTTCAAGTTGATGGCCTACAAGGACGAGTACGAGGTGGCGCGCTTGTATGCTGATGGCAGTTTTGCCGACAAGATGGCCCGGCAATTTGAGGGTGACTACCAATTGCACTTTCATCTGGCCCCGCCGCTCTGGGCCACGACCAATGACAAGGGTGAATTGCGCAAGCTGCGTTTTGGCCCATGGATGATGAGTGCCTTCAAGGCATTGTCCCGGCTCAAGGGCTTGCGTGGCACCGTGTTGGATGTTTTTGGCCGCACGGCTGAGCGGCGCCAGGAGCGGGCCTGGATTGAGCGCTACCAAGCCATGCTGCAAGAAATATCGGTCATATTGACCTCTCGCCCCGGTGAAATAAGCGCTGAGTGCTATCTAAAAGCAGCTGAGTTGGCGGCTATTCCGCAAGACATTCGTGGCTTTGGTCATGTCAAGGCACGGGCCTCGGCCATCGCCATGGAAAAATGGCAGGGTTTGTTGACGCAGTTCCGGACCAGTGCCGACACGTGAATCGGCACAAAACGGCCCGCATACAATGACAAGTTGCCTGAAATTTGTGCGAACGCGCGCATGGCTCGTGCAGTTTGTTTTTTATTGATTGAAATTTTTTTGGAGTCTGCCTTGTTTATTTCTTCTGCCATTGCCCAAACCGCCCCCGCTGCTGCCGCTGGCGGTGACATGCAGTCGTCCCTGATGGGCATGTTGCCCCTGGTGCTGATGTTTGTGGTGCTGTACTTCGTGATGATTCGCCCGCAAATGAAAAAGGCCAAGGAGCACAAGGCCATGGTCGATTCCTTGGCCAAGGGTGACGAAGTCGCGACGGCAGGCGGCATCCTCGGCAAGGTCAGCAAACTGGGTGACAGTTTCATCAGTATTGAAGTGGCCAATGGCGTTGAGGTCCAGTTGCAGCGCAGTGCGGTGGTGCAAGTCTTGCCCAAGGGCAGCATCAAGTAGTTCCATTTCTAAATCATCCGTGTCGTTGGTGCTTCGCCTTGTCCTCCCAATGCACCGAAAGGTGCATTGGGACATGCGTCTGCACTGCCTGCGGCTTCGCGCCTAGACACAAGTGATTGGGAAACGGAATAAGTTGCGCCGACGCTGGCCAGCCTGGTTTGAGTCAGTTTTTTGCAGTTTGAAGTCAGAAGGGCGATCATGAATCGTTACCCGGTTTGGAAATACGTGGTCATCTCGATCGCGCTGTTGGTGGGTTTTGTCTATGCCCTGCCGAATTTTTTTGGCGAGTCGCCCGCGGTGCAGGTGTCAGCGGCCAAGCCACTGGTCAAGATCGACTCCGGCACCTTGGTCCAGGTGGAAGCGGCCTTGAAAACGGCTGGTATTGCGGCTGACCTGGTCTCGCTGGACGGCGCCTCCATCAAGGTGCGTCTTGCCGACACCGACTCCCAGCTCAAGGCCAAAGACGCGATCCAGAAAGCGCTGGTGCCTGATGCCGGCAACCCAGGTTATGTGGTGGCGCTGAACTTGTTGTCGCGTTCACCGGCCTGGTTGACTGCCTTGCATGCCTCACCGATGTATTTGGGGTTGGATCTGCGTGGGGGTGTGCATTTCATGTTGCAGGTTGACATGCAGGCGGCGCTGACCAAACGCGCCGAGTCGCTGTCGGGTGATGTGCGCACCAGCCTGCGTGAGAAAAACATTCGCCACAGCGGCATCAACCGCATTGCGCAAACCATCGAGGTGCGCTTTCGGGACAGGCCCACACTGGACGCCGCCAAAGTCGTGTTTCAGGACCAGTTCGCGGACTTGCAAACCGTGGACGCCGCTGACGGGGCCGAGTTCAAGCTCACGGCGTCCATCAAGCCCGAAGCCGCGCGGCGCATTCAGGATCAGGCCCTGAAGCAAAACATCACCACCCTGCACAACCGGATCAATGAGCTGGGCGTGGCCGAGCCGGTGATCCAGCAGCAGGGTCTGGACCGCATCGTGGTGCAGTTGCCGGGCGTGCAGGACACTGCCAAGGCAAAAGACATTCTGGGGCGCACCGCCACGCTGGAAGTGCGCATGGTGGACGAGAGCACCGAGGCGCGTGCCGCCGAGAGCGGCAGCGGCATGGTGCCCTTTGGCTCAGAGCGCTACCTTGAGCGCAATGGCCAGGCCGTGATCGTCAAGAAGCAGGTGATTTTGACCGGCGAAAACCTGACCGACGCCCAGCCCGGCTTTGACAGCCAGACCCAAGAGGCGGCGGTACACCTGACGCTGGACGCCAAAGGCGCCCGCATTTTCCGTGACGTAACGCGCGAGAGCGTGGGCAAGCGCATGGCGATTTTGCTGTTCGAAAAAGGCAAGGGCGAGGTGCTGACCGCACCGGTGATTCAAAGCGAGCTGGGTAACCGCTTCCAGATCTCCGGCACCATGAACGTGAGCGAAGCCAATGATCTGGCGCTGCTGCTGCGCGCCGGCTCGCTGGCCGCGCCCATGGACATCATTGAAGAACGCACCGTCGGCCCCAGCCTGGGCGCAGAAAACATTGCCAAAGGTTTTTCCAGTGTGATCTGGGGCTTTCTGGTGATCGTTGCTTTCATGGCCGCTTACTACATGCTCTTCGGTCTGTTCTCAGGCCTGGCGCTGGGCGTCAACTTGCTGCTGTTGATCGCCGTGTTGTCGATGCTGCAAGCCACGCTGACGCTGCCG
>CAISLL010000054.1 GCA_903886165.1 uncultured beta proteobacterium
CCGCCATGTGCCACGCGCTGCGTTCTGAGGCCATTGCCACGGTGTACGCGTGGGCGCCAGATGCCAGGCTGGCGCAACCCATGCTGGCGCTGCGCAGCACCGCGCAACACCCTGCGCAATTTGTGTTTGACCGGGCCCAACTCGGCGGCCCGGGAGGCTTGTTGGCTTTTGTTGTCAGCGCCGCAGAAGGGGACCAGGCCACGCTTGAATCCCAGGTGCTGACGCAGGCAAAAGCGCAATTGGGCCTGACGCTGCAGACGGTACAAACCGTGGTTGAAAAACGCGCCACCTTTGCCTGTACGCCTGCGCTGCAGCGCCCTCCAACCCACATCACACCCGGCCTGCTGGCCTGCGGTGATTATGTGGATGGACCTTACCCGGCCACGCTGGAGGGTGCGGTGCGCAGTGGCATCGCAGCGGCGAACGCCCTCAACACATTCCGCGTGATTTAGCTGGTCTTGCCCAGCAAGCCACCCAACATGCCCATCAAGTCCCCCGCATTGCCCAAGCCACCCGCCGGTGCTGTGCCATCGGGGGTGAGTTTGTCTACCAGACCCGGCAACATCTGCGCCAACTGGCCTGACAGCTGCGAGGGGTCCAGTCCCAACTGGCTGGCAGCGTTGGTGACAAAGTCACTGCCCAGCGCAGAAGTCAGCTGTTCACCCGAAATGGCCTGGTTTTCGCCCCGCCCGATCCACGAACTCACCGCGCCACCCAACCCGGCCTGGTTGAATTTTTCCACCAGGCCATTGAGCCCACCTTGTCCTCCGTTGTTGGCCAGCAGACTACTCAAGACATTGCCAATGCCGCCTTGTTGCTGAACTTGACTGGCCACTGCACCCATCACCGAATCAAACAAACCCATGACTTTCTCCTGAAATTGAAGCTGCCAATTATGAGCTCCGGTGATTGCACGCCTACCCCTGGCCTTTATGATGCTTCCATGGCACGGATATTTTTCACACCCTCCCCATGAAACTTGCGTTGAAGATTTTTCTGTACCTGATGCTTGCCACACTGCTGGCGGCCATGGCGGGTGGATTTTGGTATGTCTCCAGCAAACAGCCCAAACGTTCGGGTGAATTGGCCCTGACCGGCCTGAGTGCGCCGGTTACGGTGCGGTATGACGAGCTTGGGGTGCCACACATCAAGGCTGGCAACGAACCTGACCTGTACCGCGCGCTGGGTTATGTGCATGCCCAGGACCGCCTGTTCCAGATGGAAATGGTGCGCCGCCTGGCGCAGGGCGAGTTGGCTGAAATCATGGGCCCCAAACTGCTCAAGTCGGACCGCCTGTTTCGCACCCTGGGCTTGCGCACACATGCCCAAAAAAAGGTGGCTGCCATGGACATGCAAAGCCCTGCCGTCAAAGCGCAAAACGCTTACCTGGACGGTATCAACCAGTTTCAGGCCAGCCACCCGGCCCCCTTCGAGTTTGATATTCTGGGAATTCCCAAGCGACCTTTCACGCTGCAAGACACGGTGGCAGCATCGGGATATCTGGCCTACAGCTTTGCAGCCGCTTTCAAAACCGAGCCTTTGCTGACCTATGTACGCGACGAACTTGGTGAGAGTTACCTGGCTGTTTTTGACCTGGACTGGAACCCGCAAGGTGTGCTCGCCAGGGCACCCAAGACCGCCATGACACCCATGGCTACACCCGCGTCCAGACACGACTGGGAAGCCCTGAACCAGCTTGCAAAAGCCAGCCACGAAGCACAAATCGTTGCCGGTATACCCCTTTTTGAAGGCAGCAATGCCTGGGCCGTGTCTGGCCAGCGAACATCCAGCGGCAGACCCTTGCTGGCGGGCGACCCACACATTGGTTTTTCATTGCCATCGGTCTGGTACGAGGCGCACCTGAGCATGCCGGGCTTCGACTTGTATGGCCAATTTCAGGCGCTCAACGCCTCTGCACTGTTGGGGCACAACCAGCAATTTGGCTGGAGCCTGACGATGTTTCAAAACGATGACATCGACCTGATTGCAGAAAAGGTCAACCCCAGTGACCCGAACCAGACCTGGTACCAGGGCCAATGGGTGAACCTGGAAAACACCGAAGAAACCATCAAGGTCAAAGGTTACAAGCCAGTCAAGCTCACGCTGCAGCGCTCGCCGCACGGCCCCATCATCAGCAGCGCGTTTCGGGACACGCTGGGCGAAGCACCGGTGGCCATGTGGTGGACTTTCCTGCAGACCGACAACCCCATCCACGAGGCCTTTTACGAACTGAACCGGGCCAACACGCTGGCCAAGGCCCGCGAGGCTGCCAGCAAGATCCACGCGCCCGGCCTGAACGTGGTGTGGGCCAGCGCCGCGGGTGACATCGGCTGGTGGGCTGCCGCGAAACTGCCGATCCGGCCGCCAGCCGTGAACCCGGCCTTCATTCTTGACGGAGGCACAGCCGAGGTTGACAAGCCGGGTTATTACCGCTTCAGCGACAACCCGCAAGAAGAAAATCCGCCGCGCGGCTACATCCTGTCAGCCAACCAGCAACCCACCAGCACCAGCGGCCTGCCCGTGCCCGGCTATTACAACCCGCATGACCGCGCGCAATCCCTGGAAGACCGCCTGGGCAACGACAGCCTGCAATGGAGCCCGCTCAACACCGAGTCGCTGCAACTCAGCACCCAAACCGGCTACTACTGGCGTGTGCTCGAACCCTTGATTCCAGACTTGAGCGATGTGGTGCGCGAACCGCTTGAGCGCTCGGTGTTTGACAGCCTGGTGCAATGGGACGGCCAGTACACCGTTCAGAACATCCCGCCCACGGTGTTCACCCAATTCCTGTATGAATTGACCCGTGCCGCCATGGCCGATGAACTCGGCAAGGACGGGTTTGCCAACCTGCTGGGCACCCGTGCGCTCGACCTCGCGCTGCCCCGCCTGGCCGCTGACGACGCTTCACCCTGGTGGGACAACACCACAACAGCCAAAGTGGAAAGCCGCCGTGACATCGTGCGCATTGCCTGGCATGCCACCACCGCCCACCTCAGAAAAACGCTTGGCAAGAGCCCCAACGACTGGGGCTGGGGCCGCGCCCACACCCTGACGCACAAGCACCCTCTGGCTGGGCAAACCATCTTTGCCTGGCTGTTCAACGTGGGCCCGTTTGATGCCCCCGGTGCCCGCGAGGTGCCCAACAACCTGTCCATGCCGATCGGACCGGCCCCATGGGCCGTGACCTATGGCCCCTCGACCCGACGCATCATCGACTTTGCCGACCCTGGCAAAGCCCGCGCCATCAACCCGGTGGGCCAGAGTGGTGTGCCGTTTGATGCCCATTACAACGACCAGGCAGCGGCCTACGTGGTGGGCGGCTACATGCCAAAGTACCTGGCTGAGAAAGACGTGGCCGCCAATACCCGTCACACCCTGACCCTCACACCAGCGGCCCCGTCCGCAACTGTCAAATAGTCAACCGAGACCGCCCATGCCCTTGCTGACCTCACCCTTTGCCAAAGAACCCGCCTTCCAGCACGGGCAACCGACGCGCACCGCCGTGCTGTATTGCAACCTGGGAACGCCTGATGCGCCCACCACACCTGCCGTGCGGCGCTTCCTGGCCGAATTTCTGGGCGACCCGCGCGTCGTGGAAATCCCCCGGTTGCTCTGGCTGATGATCCTGCACGGCATCATTTTGCGGGTGCGCCCGGCCAAGTCGGCAGCCAAATACGCCACCGTGTGGTTGCCGGAAGGCTCACCACTGAAAATCTGGACTGAAAAGCAGGCCAAGCTGTTGCAAGGCTGGCTGGCCCAGCGCGGGCATGACGTGCAGGTGCGCTACGCCATGCGTTATGGCAGCACGTCGATTGCGTCGCAGCTGGATGCGCTCAAGGCAGCAGGCACCACCCGCGTGCTAATTTTGCCCGCCTACCCGCAGTATTCAGCCACCACCACCGCCAGCCTGTTTGACGCGGTGTACCAGTGGGCCGGCAAGGTGCGCAACCTGCCCGAGCTGCGCTTCATCAACCACTACCACGACGATGCGCGCTACGTCGCCGCGTTGGCTGGCACGGCGCAGCGCCACTGGAAGGCCAATGGCCGCCCCGATGTGCTGGTGATGAGTTTTCACGGCGTGCCTGAGCGCACCCTGCACCTGGGCGACCCCTACCACTGCGAGTGTTTCAAGACCGCCCGCCTGCTGGCCGAACAATTGGGATTGGGC
>CAISLL010000055.1 GCA_903886165.1 uncultured beta proteobacterium
CCAGCCGGCCGCCAGACCCTGTTGTTCGTCAGCGCCCAGGGTCAGGATGCCGGTTAAACCCACCAGTACCGACAGGGACAGCACTACGTAAATCGCCAGGCTGCCGGTGGGGTTGTGCCCGACGTGGCGCGGAGCGTGGCCTTTGGCCACTTGTTTCAGGTAGTCGAACGCTTCTTTCGGGCCAAACCAGAAGCTGGCAAAACGCGAAAAGTGCGAACCGGCAACACCCCAGACCAACCTGAAGCCCACCAACCCCAGCATCAGATACCCGGCGAACACATGGATGGCGCGCCATTGGTCGCCGTCACCGGTGAGCCAGGCAATGGCAAAACTGCCGGCCAGCGCCCAGTGAAACAGACGAGTGGGCAAATCCCAGATCAAGGTGAGTTGCATGGGGCGGGCTTTCTGCTTACTTGGGGATCTTGATGTTGCGTTCTTCAAAATCGCCACGCTCCGCACCCTGGTGGCAGGCGGCGCAATTGGCAGGGCTTTTGACCGATTCGCGCTTCCACACCGCCGGGTTGATTTCGCCGCTGTTGTGTTTGGTCTTGAACCACTCGCTCTCGGTGATCCGTAGCGGCGCAGTGCTGGCGGTCCAGCGGTTGGAGGCGTACTTCACCAGGTAGTCAGTAATTTCCCTGGTGTCCGCCGCTGGCAGCGAGGCATCGGTGCCAAAGTGTTTGTCCAGGCCGGTCATGACTCTTTTCCAGGAGGTCGCAGGCAGCAAACCGGCTGGGTAGGCCATGTGGCAACCCGAGCATTCGGCCTGCATTTTGGTGTTGCTCACAGATGGCATCACGGGTTTGCCGCGGTCTTCACCGTTGTACTTGGCGTGTGTACCCAAAGACGCCGCAGCCAGCACGGCCAACAGGAGGGGTTTGAAATATGTCATGTGGACTCCTTATTTGACAGACAACACATAGCTCATGAAATCGCCTTTTTCCTGCGTGGTGCAGGCACGGCCCAGAGCGTCGTTGCAGTTGCGCTTGAACCACTTTTCCATCTGAGCCGCGTCGGTGAAGCGTTTGGCGTTGGCGCTGGGTGCAAGCGGGTCAATCGCCTTGTTGGTCTTGGCATGCTTGCCTGCGGCCTTGGGTGAATCGGTGTGGCAAGACGCGCATGACAGCTGGTTGGGTCCCACGCTGCCGTAAAGTTTTTGGCCTGCAGCTGCGGTGAAGTCTTTGAACGCCGGGTTTTCCTGTTTCGCCTGGGTCTTGTATGCGTCCAAGATCGGGTTGGCAGCCGCCGCCAGCGGCAGTGCCAGGGTGGCTGCCTGGCAAAGCAGCAGAATGGTGAGGTGCGGTGAAGATTTCATGCTTGAATCCATTGTTGAATTGGGCGCAAGCATATTTGCCGCATCTTAAGAAATTCTTATCTGGCAATCAGATGCCGAAGTCGAGCCACGCACTTTGAAAATTGGGGGTGCGGTGCAGAAAGATGGCTGCCTGCGCCTGATCCGCTGCTCAAGCCATGGCGCAAGGGGCTGTTGACGGCTGCCTATGCCGCCAGAAAACAGGCTGTGTCACGGGCGCAGGAGGGTCCGTCGGCTAGTCCAGCTTGAACATCGACACCACCTCGACCAGTTCCTGCGCTTGCGCGGTCAGGTTGCTGGCGGCGGCGGCTATTTCCTCAACCAGCGCCGCGTTTTGCTGCGTGGCTTGGTCGATCTGGGCCACGGAATCACTCACTTGGGCGACGCCGGTGGCCTGTTCGTCACTGGCGGCATTGATCTCGCCCATGATGTCGGTCACGCGTCGGATAGCGCCGACCACCTCGGTCATGGTGACACCTGCCTGGTCGGCCAGCGCACTGCCTTGTGTCACGCGGTCGACGCTGGCATTGATCAGGGTCTTGATTTCACGCGCTGCTTCTGCAGAGCGCCCGGCGAGACTGCGCACCTCACTGGCCACCACGGCAAAACCTCGCCCCTGCTCTCCTGCTCGGGCCGCTTCAACGGCGGCATTCAGCGCCAGGATATTGGTCTGAAAAGCGATGCCGTCAATCACGCCGATGATTTCAGCAATCCGGCGCGAGCTTTCGTTGATGCCGCGCATGGTCTGCACCACCTGGCCCACCACCTCCCCGCCCTTGACAGCCACACTGGAGGCATTGACCGCCAGTTGGTTGGCCGTCTGGGCGCTGTCCACATTCTGGCGCACGGTGGATCCCAGCTGGTTCATGGCGTTGGACGCCTGCGCCAGCGCGCCCGCCTGCAATTCGGTGCGCTCAGACAAATCGCGGTCACCCTGCGCAATCTCGGCACTTGCAGTGGCCAGTGAGTCTGCGCCCCGGCGTACATTGGTCACCACGCTGACCAGACCGGCCTGCATGTCACTGAGCGCATGCATCACGCGGGCCATTTCCGCAGGGTGATCCTGGGCGCTGATGGGACGCCCCAGTGACCCAATGGAAATGCGCTCAGCGATGGCGATTACTTCGTTCAGGGGTTGCATGATGCGCCGAAACAGGACCCAATTGGCGATCAGCAAGCTGGCAAGCAACAAGGCCGCACCACTGCCAATGACCAGCAAGACCCGGCGCGTGGCTGCATGCCCCGCAGCCTCAGCCTGGGACACCAGGCTTTGTGTCTTGTCGGACAGCGCGGTGCTGAGGCCGGAAAGCTTGCCGTAAAGAATCATCACATCGGTGTTGTCAACCGATACCTTTTTGGTGGCAACCATCTGCTCCACGATGCCTTTGACCGTTTGCCACTGCGGCACGAGCTCGCCTTGCACCGATTTGTGCATCATGTCATCGGTGACGCCGGAGGCCGTCACCAGACGTGCCAAGTGCTCGTCCACCGCCTTGATGTTGTCGTTGGTCAGTGTGCGCGAGGCCAACCCGCCTTCGGACAGCAGCATTTCGCCCACGCCTCGCAGGGTTCGTTGCACGCCGATCTGGACTTCAGAGGATTCCTCGTGGGCAGCATCGGCGTTGCGTGACTGCTGGAGAAAGAAGTAACCCACCAGACCCACCGCGACCATCAGCAAGACCTGCAGCCCCACGCTCATGAGCAGGCGTACCCGGATTGACATTGACATAAATTTTCCCCAACTGGCACAAAAGTAAAAACGGGGTTACCCAGGGCAACCCCATCACACCGGCAACGGAATCAATTCTCTGCCGGGAATCCTTTGGTCTGCCATTCGGCCCAGCCCGCACGCATGTAGTTGACGTTCTTGTAGCCGGCCTTCACCGCCCAGACGGCTGCCTTGTAGCTCTTCCAGCCGGTTGGACCGTCGCTGTAAAACACCAAGGCCTGGTCCTTGGCTGCTGGCAGTTTTTCCAGTTCGAACTTGTCTTTGGAGGCGTCGAAATTCTCGACGTCGTCGCTGCTGCCCTTGTAAGGAATGGCATTGGCGCCGGGTACGTGGCCCTTGCCAAAATTCACGACATTTCGGGTATCCACAAAAAACGCAGCTTTTTTGTCTGCGAGTTTTTTGCCGTCTTCCACAGAAATCACCTTGCCACCAGGCAGACTGGTCGGCGTTGGCCCCTGCGTTTGCGCCATAACCGAGCCAGCCATTGCGATGGCAGCAGCGCCAATCAAGGCCTTCAAACTGGACAGACGAGTGGAAAAAATCATTAAATTCATGGGAGTCTTTCTGAAGAAATTGATTGAAACACAGTTAGAACCAGCGCGATGATAGACGCGTTGCCTAGTCTTATATTGCCAATTTTTGGAGAATTGCAGGCTTGTTGCGTTGGATCAGTAGGGACGATTTCCCGGAAAAAGCGAAAAAATTGGACCAAAGCATACTAAGCTGTCCTGATGTTGTATCGTGGGTCAACTCAGGGCAGATACTGTTTCACGCGCACGAACTCAGAAATTCGCAACCGTCGCTCCTACATGACCAGCACGTCAACCGTTCCCGACCAGGCCGCTGCAACCGCAGCGCTTTACAAGTCCGTCATTGGTCCCATCAACCAGAGCTACTACCTGCGCGTGTTTGCGCATTTCGATGCCAAGGGGAAAACCGGCATTCTGTGGCATTGGCCAGCGTTTTTCTCAACCCTGAATTGGCTTGTTTTCCGAAAAATGTGGGGCGCGGCTGCTGGCTTTGCAGGCGTGTCGCTGTTTGTCATGCTGGCGGTTTTCGGCATTGGAAAACTGGTCTTCAACTACTCGGAAGCCACTCAATGGACACTGACCGGCGTGTCCCTGATGCTCGCTTTTGCACTGCCGGGGATGTTTGCCAACGCTGCCTATTATCGATTTTGTGAGCGCACCATCAACCGCGTACTGGTGGCCGGGGTGAGTGTCCCGGACGCTTGCGATGTATTGGCTCGGCGAGCGAGCTCGCGCAAACATTTTTTGACCCTTACCACACTGAATCTGACGGTGCTGGCGATGGTCGCCGCACTGGTGGCCTGGGCGCCCAGGATGTATCTGGCGGGCGAAAAACAGACCGTGGCCACGGAATTGCCGCCAGAATTGATGGCTGTTGCCAAACCAGTCGCTGTGGTGGCGAGTGCATCGACAGCTGCATCAGCCCCGGCAGAGCCATCTGGGGTGGCATCGGCCCCAGCGCCTGTCCCTGTGCCGGAGCCGGCGGTGCCCGTGCCACTACCGGCTGCGCTAGACGCCGATTCTGTCGCGACCGGTCCTGTCGCGCAGCAATATTTCATTCAGGTGGGTGCCTTTGCCGAACTGGAAAATGCCCGAAAAACCTTGACCCGGTTGGAGTCCATGGGCCTGGATGCCGGTGCGGCGCCGGTGCGGGTGAGAGACGGTCGCCTGACGCGCATTCGGGTCGGCCCCTTCAAAACCCGTGCTGCTGCGCGCAAGGCGGCTGAGCAAATCAAGGCGCAAGGCCTTCCCGCGTTGTTTGTGAAACCTTGAACCGCTTGTGCCGGCATCACATTGCGCGCACTCACCATGCTGTGTGTCGTGCATAGACAATTCCATGGCAGTACACCCGTCAAGGAAGGGGGTGATTGTTGGCTGTGCAACTGAGTACAAAAATGACCTGATCAGCAATGGCAAGATTGACCCATCCTGGAAAGGCCTCAAGCTGGACAAGGCTGAGACTTTAGAGGTGAAGAAAATGAAGGAATGGAAACGCAGCTTCAAGAACCCAGCCGAGAAGGATGCAACCAAACAAACTCTCTGCATGTGTTATGCCCTGAATGGCAACTTCATCGGTGCCAATTTCACTGGAAAGTAAACCCTTGACTGCCCTATTCACGGTACCCGCCCTGAAGGGTGGACTGCTCGCACTGTTGGCGGCTGCTCTGTTTGGACTGAGCACGCCCTTGGTGCAGCGGCTGGGAGTGGGCCTGGGCCCTTTTGGCACTGCGGCCTTGCTATATGGTGGGGCGGCGTTTGTTGGCGCTTTGTTGCGGCGACACAAAGAGCAGGAAGCCCGGGTGCGACGCTCTGACGCTGTTCGGCTGCTGGCAATGGCGATTTTTGGTGCCGTCATTGGGCCGGTAGCCCTGGCCTGGGGACTGCAACGCACCAGCGGCGCCAGCGCTTCGCTGATGCTCACGCTGGAAGCGCTTTTTACCGCCCTATTGGCCTGGCGCCTCTACGGCGAAAGCATGGGTCGCCGGGTCTGGCTTGCGATGCTCCTGCTGTTGGCGGGTGGGGTGGCTCTGGTACTGGATCAAGGGTTGGCGGGCCGTGCGCAATTGGTGGGCCTGATGGTTGTCATGCTGGCGACCGCAGCCTGGGGCGTGGACAACACCTTGTCGCGGGCGCTGGCGGAGCGCGATCCCGGTCAGGTGGTGATGCTCAAGGCTGCGCTGGGTGCAAGCTTGACCACCGCTTTGGCCTGGGTCAACAGTGAACCGTTGCCCAGTTGGATGGCGGCATTGGGCTTGCTGGCTGTGGGTGCAAGCGGATATGGCCTGAGCTTGAGGCTGTACTTGCTGGCTCAGCGCGCCTTTGGCGCTGCCAGAACCGGTTCTGTTTTTGCCTTTGCACCATTCATCGGCGCGGCGTTCGCCTTTATGCTGGGTGACCGATCCGCAGGCGGACTGATGGTGTTGGGTGGGCTGCTGATGTTGAGCGGTGTTGCACTGCACCTTGCCGAAGACCACGGGCATGACCACATTCATGAGCCCGTGGACCATGAGCATGCTCATGATCATTCAGATGGTCATCACAGCCATCTCCATAATCCACAGGTCAATGGCACACACTCCCACTTGCATCATCATGAGGAAGTGCAGCACAGCCATGCACATGTGCCAGATTTGCACCACCGGCATGTGCATTGAAGCCAATCTGTCGGACCGATCATCATGGCATCTGCATACTGACAGTGGCATTGAATCAACGAACGCAGCTTGGATCAACAACCAGAGAAGAGACAATTAAATGCCTGCCGCCATATTTACGCACTTTCCGACAGCCATTCACGGTTGGCAACCAGTGCGGTTTTGGTGCCAGGACATTCGACCCCTTGACATTGAAAACAGAAAAATTTCTAGTCAAAATCGAGCCATCAACAAAATGAGCACCCCTGAGGCGTCTATAACGCGCCAATGAGCGCCCGCACCTCGGCCACTGACAAAATCTCTGACAACACCACCGGAGCGCGCCCATTCTGGTACAGCACATACACTGGTACGCCGTTGCGCCCGAGTTGTGCCAATGCGGCGGTGATGGCGGGGTCGCGGCGCGTCCAGTCAGCACGTAACAAGGTCACTTTTTTCGCGTCAAAATCTGCCAGAAGGTTGGCATTCGCGAGCGTGGTTTTCTTGTTGTATTGGCAGGTGACGCACCAGGCGGCGGTGAAATCAACAAACACCGGCGTACCAGAGGCCAGTAACTGATCGACCTTGCCTGGTGCCCAGGGCTGCCAAATGGCCGTGTTGACAGAGGTGCCTGGGGCCTCTGCCATTTTTATGACATTTTGGCCTACAGACCACGTCATTAATGCCAATATAGCTATTGAAAACGTAGCAATTGTCGAGCGGCTTCGGCCGCGCAGCCCAAATGCCCAGATCACCAGCGCCAATGCCAGTAACAGCGCCAGCAGGGCGGCGGCTCCGTCAATGCCACTTTGCTGGCCCAACACCCACACCAGCCAGATCACGGTGGCAAACATCGGGAATGCCATGGCGCGGCGGAAGGTGTCCATCCAGGCGCCGGGGCGTGGCAGCATGCGTGCCAGCGCGGGTGACCAACTGGCTGCCAGGTAAGGCAGTGCCATGCCAATCCCAAGGGCCGCAAAAATGGCCAGCGCCTGCGCAGCAGGCAGCGCCAGCGCCAAGCCGAGTGATGCACCCATGAATGGTGCGGTGCAGGGTGAGGCAATTGCCACCGCCAGAACGCCCGACAAAAAGGCATCCACCGAGGGGTTTTTGGCCTCCAGCGTGGCCAAGCGGTTGGGTACAAACTGGGCAAATTCAAACAGACCGGCCAGGTTCAGCCCGATCACGGTGAACAGTACCGCCAGCGCGGCCACCACTGCGGGGGATTGCAACTGAAAGCCCCAGCCCAGTTGTTCACCCGCGCCGCGCAAGATCAGCATGAGCGCGCCCAGCGCAACAAATGACAAAACCACACCAGCGCTGTAAGCCAGGCCGCCGACACGCTGGTGGCGCGGGTTGCTGTTGTGGCGGGCAAAACCCACCACCTTGATGGCCAGCACCGGGAACACGCAGGGCATCAGGTTCAGAATCATGCCGCCCAAGAGGGCTCCCACCAAGGCCACCCAAACTGACGTTGGCAGGTTTGCGGTGGCACCTGCGGGCGGGCCAATGGGCGTCGCAGAGGGCTGCGGTTGCGTGGCCACGGCGTCCATTGGTGGCAGTGGCGCAACGGCAGGCCAGGTGCCGTTCAACTTGGCCTGGACCAGGAAGCCAGGGCGTTCATTGCCCATGTTTGCTACCAGTACCAGCGGCATGACATCGGGGCCGACACTGCGGTGGGGTGACAGCGGCACGGTTGCGGACCAGACGGCGCCTTTCCAGCTTTGTGTCCACTTGGCTGCGGTCTCAATTACCTCAGGCGTCTCCGGGAAAAATTCAAGAGTTTGGCCCTGCAGGCTGGCAGGCAAACCCGCCACGGACAGGTTCAGCGTGTTGCCCTGAATGGTGATGCTGGCCGGGTCATTCAGGGGCGTAGGTTGCGCCCGGAACGCTGCGTCAAACTGCGCCGTGTGAATGGCGGTCGAGCCTTTGGTGGGAATACGCAGCACAAATTGGCCGTCTTGCGGCACACATTCCAGCTTGCACACCAGCCAGCTGGCGCGCAGTTTGATTTCCAGTTCAGGCGTGACGCCCGAGGGTTTGAAGTCGGGGGTGATGGTCAGGGGCACTGGCAGCAGCACGGTGCCCTCGTAGCCGTAATTGGCGAGGTTGCCGATGGGCAGCTTCTTGGGTACCGGCCAGGCAATGTCACCGGCCAGCACCCCAACAGGCAGGGTCCAGGTCAGTGAGGTGGCTTGCCCCGAGTCGCCCGAGTTTTTCCAGTAGGTGTGCCACTCGGGCTGATGTGTGAGTTGCAGACCCACCCAGACCTTGCTGCCTGCGCCCGCGCCATCGGGTGCGTGTGTTATCAACTCCGCTCGGATCTGTTCGGTGGTGACTACTGAATTTATGCTATTTTGGCCTCTGGCGCCCGTGGATAGAGCACATACAGCTACAAAAAACAAAGCGAACAAGGTTCGTGACAGGCGCATTGAAATGGTCATTCTTTTTAGGATGCAGGACTGCTGATGAAGTTCCGTTGGCTGCTTGTAACCGGCTTATGCGTTGACATCACCCGGTGGGAAAAACGATGTCTGATTGGCTTGGCTGCAAAAGACCGGCGGCAGTTTGGCAGGTGCCTTGATGCGCAACTGCTTGTTGACGTTTTCCTGCCCAAATACCACCTCGATGGCAGACACACTCACGCCAAACAGTGGCGCCAGAAAACGCAGCATGTGGTCGGTGGCCTTGCCGTTCAGGGGTTTGGCGGTGACGCTGACCTTGAGCTGGGTGCCCTTGGGC
>CAISLL010000056.1 GCA_903886165.1 uncultured beta proteobacterium
AGACCGAGACCAGAGGGACGATCGGGATGGGCGTGAACTGAATGCCATGGCAGTCAATGCAGTGAGATCCTCAGGGTCTGCGTCAAATTGACCAAACGATAATCCACTAAACGCGTTGTGCCATCGTCTCTCCCAAACGAATCCCACCGCCCGGTTGCCACGCCGGGTTGAATTGCAACGGACCTTTGGGAAACAGCATGACCACGGTAGAGCCGAGCAAAAAGCGGCCCATCTCGTCACCCTGCTTGAACAAAACGCTCTCTTTGTCGTAGCGCCAGTCGGTCAACTGGCCCGGGCGTGGCGCATTGACTGCACCATGCCAGGTGGTGGCCATGCTGCCCACAATGGTGGCCCCCACCAGCACCAGCACAAACGGACCGTGGGTGCCCTCAAACACACACACCACCCGCTCATTGCGTGCAAACAGCCCCGGCACGCCGCGTGCGGTGGTCGGGTTGACTGAAAACAAGTCGCCCGGCACATAAATCATGCGCGTCAGGCGCCCGGCACAGGGCATGTGGATGCGGTGGTAGTCACGCGGGCTCAGGTAAAGCGTGGCAAAGTGGCCGCTGTCAAACTGCGCGGCCAGCGCCGCGTCCCCACCCACCAGGGCGGTGCTGCTGTACTGATGCCCTTTGGCCTGGAAGATCTGCGGCCCCTGCATCGGACCAAACTGGCTGATGGCGCCATCCACCGGGCAAATCAGGTCCGCCTTGGCCAGCGGCCGGACCCCGGCTTTCAGGGCGCGCGTGAAGAACTCATTGAAGCTGGCGTAACTGCTCACATCCGGGTTGGCCGCCTCCAGCATATTGACCTGGTAACGCTGCACAAACCATTCAATCAAACGCGCGGTGAGCGCACCACCCTGGGCCCGGGCAATGCGCCCGGCCAACAAGGTCAGGGCCTGTTTGGGCAAAAGGTACTGTGGCAGCACGGCAAAACGGTCGAACATGAATGGCTACCTGTGGAATGGATCGAAATACCCGGCGGGGTGGGCAGGGATTTTACGCAGTGCGTTCTGTGGGCCTGGTGCCACAATGTTTGGCATGTCCAATGCCCGCATCCCCCCGATTCAATGCCTGCTGACCTTTGAAGCGCTGGCGCGTTTGCGCAGTGTCACCCAAACCTCGGAAGAGCTGTGTGTCACCCCCAGCGCGGTCAGCCACCGCGTCAAGCAGCTGGAGCAAATCATCGGCACCAAACTGTTTGGCCGGGCCGATTTTTCGCTGACGGTGGAAGGGGTGGAGTATTTGGCCCATGTGCGTGATGGCCTGACCATGTTGCAGAAGTTCCCCGGGGCGGCGGCGATGCCCGGCAAACGCAAACTGCGCCTGGCCGTGACACCCACCTACGCACGGTCCATCCTCATTCCGCGCCTGCGCCAGTTCACCGAAGCCTACCCAGAGATTGACCTGACCCTGCAAATCTCGATACCGCTGCTGGATGTGGTGGCCGAAGACGCCGACCTGATGATCCGCTTTGGCACCGGCCGCTACGCCGACGTGGAGCACGTCTGCCTGCTCAAGGACGAAATCACGCCACTGGCCTCCCCCGCGTTTGTGCGCGAGCACGGGCCGTTTGAGGTGGCGCAAGACCTGGAAGGCGAACCGCTGTTGCGCAGCCCGCTGGAACCCTGGCGCACCTGGTTTGCCGCCCGCAACCTGGATTGGCCGGAGCCGCTGGACGGCTCGCAGTTCAATGACGTGGGCCTGATGTGTGACGGTGCCGCCGCCGGCATGGGCATTGGCCTGATCCGCCTGAAGCTGGCGCTGCCGTGGCTGGAAAACGGCTCGCTGGTGCGCCTGGGCACCAGCGAGGTCTTTGCCACCAATGTGCCCAGCCCGCACGCGCACTACCTGTGCTGGCGCACCGGCATGATGGAGCGGTGGGAGTGCGTGGCCTTTGCCGACTGGCTCAAGCAGAGCATGGCTTGACGACTTTCATTAATATAGCTACTCACGCACAATTAATAAGGGCTACAGCCTGTTTTTATATAAAAACATGGTGATGGCCGCAATCTAGAGCCAAGAAGTCCCCCATGCCCAAATTTGCCGCCAATCTGACGATGTTGTTCACCGAGGTGCCGTTTCTTGACCGGTTTGAGCGCGCAGCGCAGGCCGGTTTTAAGGCGGTGGAGTTTCAGTTTCCATACGCCTACAGCACTCAAGACATCAAACAGCGGCTGGATACCCATGGCTTGACGCTGGTGCTGCACAACTTGCCCGCCGGTGACTGGGACGCCGGCGAGCGCGGCATTGCCTGCCACCCGGACCGGGTCGAAGAGTTCAGGGACGGTGTGGCGCGGGCCATTAACTACGCCACCACACTGGGCGTGCGCCAGCTCAATTGCCTGGCCGGCAAGGCGCCAGCCGGCGTCAGCGATGCGGTGCTTCGCAGCACATTGGTCAGCAACCTGAAGTACGCTGCGGCTGCACTGAAGGGCGCCGGCTTGAGGCTGCTGATTGAGCCCATCAACACCTATGACATTCCGGGGTTTTATGTGAGCCGCACGGCGCAGGCACTGGAGATTCTGGACGAGGTGGGCGCGGACAACGCCTTTGTGCAATACGACATCTACCACGCGCAGCGCATGGAAGGCGAGCTGGCCGCCACCCTGCAAAAACAGCTGGTGCACATAGGCCACATCCAGCTGGCCGACAACCCGGGCCGCAACGAGCCCGGTACCGGCGAGATCAATTACCCGTTTTTGTTTGCGCACCTCGACCGCATTGGCTACCGGGGCTGGATTGGCTGCGAATACAAACCGGCCACCAGCACCGAGGCCGGTTTGGGCTGGCGTACTCAGCTCACCACGCCAACCCAACCGCCCGCCGACCCCGTCGCGATTCAAACCCTGTTGCGGCAGATGTTTGAGGCGGCCATTGCCAGTGCGCAGCCTGCGTTGTGCCTGCCGCCCCATCTGCCTACACCAGTCATGCTGGGCAAGGGTCGCCTGGTGGTGATTGGTGCCGGCAAGGCGTCAGCCGCCATGGCACACGCGGTCGAAGACCACTGGCGCGGTCCACTGAAGGGCCTGGTGGTCACCCGATATGGCTACAACGTGCCGTGCCAGCACATCGAGATTGTGGAGGCATCTCACCCGGTGCCTGATGTTGCCGGGCTGCAGGCGGCGCAGCGCATGCTGGCCTTGGTGGCCGGGCTCAGCGCCGACGACCTGGTGCTGTGCCTGATCTCGGGCGGTGGCTCTTCCCTGCTGCCATTGCCCTTGGCCGGGCTGGACCTGGAAGACAAACAACGCATCAACCGGGCATTGCTGGCCTCGGGCGCCACCATCAGCGAGATGAATTGTGTGCGCCGCCACCTCTCAGCCATCAAGGGTGGCCGACTGGCGGCGGCCTGTTACCCGGCGCGGGTGCTGACGCTGCTGATCTCGGATGTGCCGGGCGATGACCCGATGGACATTGCCTCCGGCCCGACCGTGGCTGACCCGACCACTTGCCAGGAGGCGCTGGACATCGTTCGCCGTTATGGCATTGACCTGCCGCCCGCTGCCCGGGCCCTCCTCACCAGTGGCGCCGCAGAGTCGGTCAAGCCTGACGACCCAAGACTGGCGCACGCAGAGGTGCGCATGATTGCGACCCCGCAAATGGCACTGGAAGCGGCAGCCAAAGTGGGCCGCGCGGCGGGCCTGTCCGTGCACCTATTGGGTGACGCCCTGGAAGGTGAAGCGCGTGATGTGGGCAAGGTGCTGGCGAGCATGGCAGAACAGGTGGCCCAGCGCAACCAACCCTTTAGCGCGCCGTGTGTGCTGCTGTCGGGTGGCGAAACCACCGTAACCGTACGCGGCACCGGCCGGGGCGGGCGCAATGTGGAATGCCTGCTGTCCCTGGGCTTGACGCTGAACGGGCACCCGCGCATCCACGCGCTGGCCGGCGACACCGATGGCGTGGACGGACAGGAGGAAATTGCCGGTGCCTTGTGGTCACCAGACACCCTGGCGCGCGCATGGTCACTGGGGCTCAAACCCAAGGACATGCTGACCAACAATGACGGCCATGGATTCTTCGAGGCGCTGGGTGACGCGGTCATCACCGGGCCAACCCGCACCAATGTGAACGACTTTCGCGCCATTTACATCGCCGCGCCTTAGCCCAGCGAGCGCGGCAAACCCATGGTCAATTTGTCGGGCCATTGTTTTTCAGCAGCCTTGTTAAATTTTCTCAAGCCAAGGCCTTCACTTTTGGCTTAGAGTGCAGGCTCTGCCGCTTGCCACTGGACCGAATAAATGAATGCACCACTTTCCTCAAGCGCGTCTGACTCACTACAAAGATCAGAGCTACAAGCTAATGTAGTAAAAGGGCTAAAGGCATTTTTGCCTCATCATGCCTTGTTATGGAACGCAGAAGACACGACACCTTACGAATGTGATGGCTTGACCGCCTACCGCCAGCGACCGCTGGTGGTCGCCTTGCCGGAGGATGCGGCGCAAGTGGCGGCGGTGCTCAAGACCTGCCATGGCATGAACGTGCCGGTGGTGGCGCGCGGCGCTGGCACCGGCCTGTCAGGTGGTGCCATGCCGAATGCGGTGGGTGTCACCTTGTCCATGGCCAAGTTCAACAAGGTCCTCAAGCTCGACCTGGAAGCGCGTACGGCAGTGGTGCAGTGCGGCGTGCGCAACCTGGCCATCAGCGAGGCGGCGGCGCCACTGGGCTTGTATTACGCACCCGACCCCAGTAGCCAGATCGCCTGCACGATTGGTGGCAACGTGGCAGAAAACTCGGGTGGTGTGCATTGCCTCAAATATGGTCTGACGCTGCACAACATCGTCAAGATCAAGGGCTTCAACATGGAGGGCGAACCCGTCGAATTTGGCTCCGACGCGCTGGACGCGCCCGGTTACGACCTGATGAGTGTGGTGATTGGCAGCGAAGGCATGCTGGCAGTTGTGATGGAAGTCACCGTCAAACTGATCCCCAAACCGATGCTGGCGCGTTGCATCATGGCCAGCTTTGATGACATCCGCAAGGCCGGTGAGGCCGTAGCTGCCGTGATTGCCGCCGGCATCATCCCGGCCGGGCTGGAAATGATGGACAAACCCATGACCGCCGCCGTGGAAGACTATGTGCATGCCGGTTATGACCTCACGGCAGAAGCCATTTTGCTGTGTGAGAGCGATGGCACGCCGGAAGAGGTTGAAGAGGAAATTGGCCGAATGAGCGCCGTTTTGCTTGCGGCGGGCGCTACTAAAATTGCAGTGAGTCAAAGCGAGCAGGAACGCATGAAATTCTGGAGCGGACGCAAAAATGCGTTCCCGGCCAGCGGACGCATCAGCCCGGACTACATGTGCATGGACAGCACCATTCCGCGCAAACGGGTCGCCGACATCCTGCTGGCGATCCAGGAGATGGAGAAAAAGTACCAGTTGCGCTGCGCCAACGTGTTCCACGCTGGCGACGGCAACCTGCACCCGCTAATCCTGTTTGACGCGAATGACGCGGATCAACTGCACCGCTGCGAACTGTTCGGCGCCGACATTCTGGAGACCAGTGTGGCCATGGGCGGCACAGTCACCGGTGAACACGGTGTCGGCATTGAGAAGCTCAACAGCATGTGTGTGCAGTTCAGCGCGGCTGAAAACGAGCAGATGTTTGGCGTCAAGCGTGCCTTCGATCCCAACGGCCTGCTCAATCCCGGCAAGGTCATTCCAACCCTGCACCGCTGCGCCGAGTACGGCAAGATGCTGGTGCGCGGGGGCCAGATCAAGCACCCGGAACTCGAGCGCTTTTAGATGCAGGGCCTGCGCGGTCTAGCCTGGTTGCTAG
>CAISLL010000057.1 GCA_903886165.1 uncultured beta proteobacterium
CGCCCTGGGAGCGTTGATTGCAGGTTCGCAAGTGAACCTCGAAATTGACTTGATCGCGCGGTATGTGGAAAGAATGCTCCGCACGGATCCTTCTAATTAACGGATTTTTCAATATTCGTATTGTTCTTTGTTTTCGTTGTTTTCGTTGTTTTCGCTTTATACTTAACTTCGATTGGAATCAATACTTGGAGGGCATCATGCCTACCGCTGCCACACCGGATAAAACACCTGCCCACCGCTACGACCCGCTGGGGCCTTTGGCTGATGCCATTGGTTCGATGACTGGAACCGTATCCGAACAGGTTGCCACAGCCCTGCACCAGATTCTTGACGCCACCACTCCGCAAAGCCGTAGTGCCCGATTGCAGTTAATCCGCCACTTGGTGGACATTGAAAGCCAATCGGTCGGTATCGAGATGCCGAAGTCGGTCGTGGCTGCCAATGACCTGATCAGCACGGCACAGGCGGCTGAGTTGTTGGGTTACAGCCGCCCCTATGTCGCCATGTTGATCGACCAGAACAAGCTCAAGGGCGCCACGGTTTCCGCTGGTGGTCACCGCCGGGTTTCACGCGCCGCCGTGCTGGACTGGAAAGCCATGCATCAGGTGACCGGCAAGACCGCTGACCTGCGCACGGAGGGGCAAAAAGCTGGGGTTTACAAAAGCACGGAAGCAGACGTGGTACGACGGGTCAAAGCGCTTGCCAAGAATCGGTAACGGTCAGAGATGGAACGCCACCCACTCTCCCCCGGTGGCAACACCCTGGTTATTTTGGATGCCTGCGTGCTGCTGCCATCGCGCCTGTCGGACGTGCTGTTTGACTTGATGCTCGAAGGCCTCTACTTTGCTCACTGGACGGGCGACGTTGAGGCTGAGTTCCTGCGCAACTGGCCGCTGGTGCATCCCGACGCATCGAAATCTGGCGCTAAACGGCTCAAGGCGTTTCAACGGGCGACCAACAATGGGCATCTGATTACCGGGCATGAAGACAACGCTTTCATGTCCCGTGTTCCGGCTCGGGTGCATGACAACGACCGGCACCTGATCGCCGCCGCTTTGGTCATGGCCAACGGCCTCGATGAAGAAGATAACCCGGCGCTGCACAAGGTGATGATTGTTTCCGACAACACCAAACATCTGGCCGGTGCCGACACCCGCAAAGTTGGTATCGAGGTCATCAAGGCCGGTGCGTTCTTGGACCAGCTGTTTGATGCCGCTCCAGCCAGAGCAAGACAGGCGATTTCAAAGTCGCTCAGTGACCTGACAAAACCGCCGTACACCAAAGCGGAGCTAGTTGCCGCCCTACGCCTTCATGGCGCAAAAGCAGTGGTAGCAGGCCTGAAGGAAGTCGCCATTTAGGCGCATACCCATTCTGGGACAATGTTGCATTGTTGAATCAAAATAACCGGCCATATCTGCGCATGCTCGGTGCCCCTCCACCGTTCACGAAAAGAACCTCTTTATGACACCCCTGCAACCCGTTTCTATTTCCCCAGTAGAAGACATCGTAGCCGACATGCGCATGGGCCGCATGGTCATCCTGGTCGACGAGGAAGACCGCGAAAACGAGGGCGACCTGGTCATGGCGGCCGAACACGTGACCGCCGAAGCCGTCAACTTCATGGCGCGCTTTGGCCGCGGCCTGATCTGCCTGACACTCACCCGCGAGCGCTGCCAGCGCCTGCAACTGCCACCCATGACAGCGCGCAACGGTGACAAAAAAGGCACGGCATTCACCGTGTCGATTGAAGCCGCCGAAGGTGTCAGCACCGGCATCTCCGCCGCTGACCGTGCCTGCACCGTGCAAGCCGCCGTGGCTAAAAACGCCAAACCTGACGACCTGGTGCAACCCGGCCACATCTTTCCCCTGCAAGCGGTAGATGGCGGCGTGCTCATGCGCGCGGGCCACACCGAGGCTGGTTGCGACCTGGCCGCCATGGCTGGTTGTGAACCAGCCGCCATGATCTGCGAGATCATGAAAGACGATGGCACCATGGCACGCCTGCCTGACCTGCAATTGTTTGCTGCCGAACACGGGCTCAAGATTGGCACCATTGCCGACCTGATCCATCACCGCAGCCGGGTGGAGTCTCTGGTGGAACATGTAGGTTCGCGCCCGCTCAAGACCGCTTTTGGCGAATTCACCGCGCACGCGTTCAAGGACAAAACCGCCCATGGGGTGCACCTGGCACTGGTCAAGGGCCAGTGGGGTGCCGATGACGCGGTGCTGGCCCGCGTGCACGAGCCGCTCTCCGTGCTGGACGCCCTTGAAGTCGGCCGCGCCATGCACTCCTGGAGCCTGGACGCCAGCCTTGCACGTGTGGCATCCGAGGGCAAGGGCGTGGTGGTATTTTTGAATTGCGGTGAAAGTGGCGAACAACTGTTGACGCAGTTTGAAGGCACCGCGAAAGCCAGTCACGGCCCGGAGCGCGGCCGCATGGACTTGCGTACCTATGGCGTGGGAGCGCAAATACTGCGTGAGTGCGGGGTGCACAAAATGCGCTTGCTCGGCAACCCGCGGCGCATGCCAAGTATGGCCGGCTATGGCCTCGAAATTGTTGGTTACGTGACCGACTGAACCTTTCAATCTGAACTGGAAACCTCCATGCTGAACGCAGACCAAGGCACGCTTGATGCCACTGACAGCCGCTTGAACGGCAAAAAGCTCACCATAGGCATTGTGCAGGCGCGTTTCAATGCCGGCATCACCGATGCGTTGGCTGCAGCCTGCAAGGCCGAATTACTGGCGCTCGGTGTGCCTGAAAAACACATCACCCTGGTGCAGGTGCCGGGCGCGTTGGAGGTGCCGGTGGCACTGATGGCAATGGCAGAGAAACTCAAATACGACGCCCTGATTGCGCTGGGCTGCATCATTCGCGGCGAAACCTACCACTTCGAGTTGGTTGCCAACGAATCAGGCGCCGGCGTCAGTCGCGTGGCGCTGGACTTTCAGGTGCCCATTGCCAATGCGATTCTCACCACCGAGAACATGGACCAGGCGCTGGCCCGGCAAACCGAGAAGGGCCGCGATGCGGCCCGCGTGGCGGTTGAAATGGCCAATTTACTGGAAGAAATTTAATGAGCGAATCAAGCCACCCCACCCCTTCCACCCGGCCACCGCGCCAGCCACGCAAGGGTGTCACCAGCACCGGCGTGCGCAAAGCCGCCAGCAAATCAGACCGCTCCCGCGCCCGTGAATTTGCATTGCAGGGTTTGTACCAGGTGCTGGTGGGCAAAAATGATGCCGAGTCGGTGGATGCGTTCACCCGTGACCTGGCCGGATTCAACAAAGCCGATTCGGTTCACTTTGACGCCCTGTTGCACGGCTGCTTTGAGCAGGCTGGCGCGCTGGACGCGCTGATCCTGCCCATGCTGGACCGCACGCTGGCCGAAATTTCACCGGTGGAACACGCCGTGTTGTGGATCGGCACCTACGAGTTGCAACATTGTCTGGATGTGCCTTGGCGCGTGATACTCAACGAATGCGTGGAACTGGCCAAGGAATTTGGCGGCACCGACGGGCACAAGTATGTCAACGGCGTACTCAACGGCCTGGCAGGCAAACTGCGTGCCGCAGAAGTGGCTGCCGACAAAGGCGCTGCACGCTGACGTCAGCCATGCGAGTGACGCAGCGCGCGCAGCGCATCGAGCCTTTTTATGTGATGGAAGTGGCCAAGGCAGCCAGCGCGGTTGCCGCACAGGTGGCGCAGTCAGACTCACCGATGATTTTCCTGAACATTGGTGAGCCTGATTTCACAGCCCCGCCGCTGGTTAAGGAAGCTGCTGCCAAAGCCATTCAAGACGGCTTGACCCATTACACCCCGGCGACCGGTCTGCCCGAATTGCGCGAACGCATCAGCGCCTGGTACACCAGCCACTTTGGTTTGAATGTTCCGGCCAGCCGTATTGTGGTCACGGCCGGCGCCTCTGCCGCGCTGCAACTGGCCTGCCTGGCGTTGATTGAGGCCAGCGACGAAGTGCTCATGCCCGACCCCAGCTACCCATGCAACCGGCATTTTGTGTCGGCGGCGGATGGCACGGCGGTGCTGATCCCGACCACAGCAGAAGAACGTTTTCAGCTCAGCGCCGACAAGGTGCAAGCGGCGTGGGGCAACAAAACACGTGGTGTGCTGCTGGCCTCACCTTCCAACCCCACCGGCACCTCGATTGCACCCGATGAACTGCGCCGCATCCACGCGGTCGTAAGCGCCCGTGGCGGCATCACGATGGTGGACGAGATTTACCTGGGCTTGAGTCACGACCAACGGTTTGGGCAATCGGCGCTTGGCCTGGATGACCAGATCATCAGCATCAACAGCTTCAGCAAGTACTTCAACATGACCGGCTGGCGCCTGGGCTGGATGGTGGTGCCGGAAAACCTGGTGCCTGTGATTGAACGGCTGGCGCAAAACCTGTTCATTTGCCCCAGCACCATTTCACAATACGCAGCGCTGGCCTGTTTTGAAGCCGAAAGCCTGCGCGAATTCGAGCGCCGCCGCGCTGAGTTCAAGGCCCGGCGTGATTACTTCATTCCTGCGCTCAATGCGCTGGGCCTGACCGTGCCGGTGATGCCGGACGGCGCTTTTTATGCCTGGGCCGATTGCACAAAAGCCTGTGAAAAACTGGGGGTCAGCGGCAGTTGGGACCTGGCCTTTGAGCTCATGCACCGCGCCCACGTAGCGGTCACACCCGGGCGCGACTTTGGCCATACAGACACACAGCATTTCATCCGGTTTTCGACCGCCAACTCGATGGCACAACTGTACACCGCCATTGACCGCCTGAAGGCGCTGCTGACATGAGCAACAAGCCTCTAACCCAAGAGACCTTTCTCTGGCCGGTGCGGGTGTACTGGGAGGACACTGACGCGGGCGGCATTGTGTTTTATGCCAATTACCTGAAATTTTTTGAGCGCTCGCGCACCGAATGGCTGCGTGCGAGGGGCATCCACCAACACGCGCTGCGCGAACTCACAGGGGGCATGTTTGTGGTGGGTCAGGCCAACCTGCGGTACTTGAAAAGCGCCCGGCTTGACGATGAACTTCTGGTTACAACTTCGCTACTTGAGGCAGGTCGCGCCTCCATGACAATCCTGCAACAAGCCTTGCTGGTCACACCAAACCGCCAGACATTGCTGTGCGAGGCCACTATCCGCGCCGGTTGGGTCATCGCCGACACCCTTAAACCAGGCAGAATTCCTGCGCAAATTCTTCACGCATTGACCTGAACCCGACGCACACCAAAAAATGACCCAAGACCTCTCCATTTTTCAACTTGTGATGCACGCCAGCCTGGTGGTGCAACTTGTCATGCTGCTGCTGCTCACGATCTCGGTGGCCAGCTGGGCGGCAATCTTTCGCAAGCTGTTTGCACTTGGCAAAGTCAAGCAGTTCAACGACAGTTTTGAGCGCGAGTTCTGGTCCGGCAGCAGCCTGAACGACCTGTTTGCCAATGCCACCAAGAACGCCCGCGCCCGGGGGCCGATGGAGCGTATCTTCGCCAGCGGCATGCGCGAATTCCAGAAGCTGCGGGAACGCCATATCACCGACGCCGGCACCCTGATGGACGGTGCCCGCCGCGCCATGCGCGCCAGTTTCCAGCGTGAGATGGACGTGGTTGAAACGCACCTGAGTTTTCTGGCCTCGGTCGGTTCGGTGTCGCCCTATGTGGGCCTGTTTGGCACGGTGTGGGGCATCATGCACGCGTTCACTGGCCTGGCGGCGCTGCAAACCGTGACCCTGGCCTCGGTTGCCCCCGGCATCGCCGAGGCCCTGGTGGCCACCGCCATCGGTCTGTTTGCGGCCATTCCTGCGGTGGTGGCTTACAACCGCTTTGCCCGTGACATTGACCGCATTGCCATCCGTCTGGAAACCTTCATTGAAGAGTTTTCCAACATCCTGCAGCGCAATGTGAGCGCGCAGGCGGCTCCGGCCCGCTGACGCCCAAGGAAAGACCCATGGCAGCTACAGGACACCGCGGGCGCGGGCGCCGTACCATCAACGAGATCAACATGGTGCCTTTCATCGACGTGATGCTGGTGCTGCTGATCATCTTCATGGTCACCGCGCCCCTGATCGCACCCAGCGTGATTGACCTGCCCAGCGTCGGTAAGGCCGCCCAGCGGCCCGATCAGGTGGTACAGGTCATCATTGGAAAAGACGAGGCGCTGCAACTCAAATTCAAGGACACCACATCAGGCATCAGCCTGAAGGCTTTGGCAGGCGCCGTCAAGCAAGCGCAAAACGGCGTGCCCAACACAGCCGTGGTCATCAGCGCTGACAAGTCCGTGAAATACGAGGCAGTCGTCAAGGTCATGGACACCCTACAGCGCGCCGGTGTGGCCCGGGTGGGCCTGTCGGTGCAATTGGCCCCCTAACCGCTTGCAGCGTGCACCCATGAATGCTGCGGCCAACCGCCTTGAATTTGCGCCACCCGGCACACCGGGGCTGCTGCGCGGGCTGCTGCTTGCAGCACTGGTTCATGTGCTGCTGGTGGGCGCACTGACCTGGGGTGTGCGCTGGAAACGTGAAGTACAA
>CAISLL010000058.1 GCA_903886165.1 uncultured beta proteobacterium
ATGCCTGTGACGTAGGCCGAGACCATGTACACATCCCCATGGGCAAAGTTGATCATGCCAATGACCCCATAGACCATGCTGTAGCCCACGGCGATCAAGCCGTAAATCATGCCCAACACCAGCCCGTTGACCACTTGCTGGCCGAAGATATGTCCATCCATGGTGGATTCCTGTTCTGTGACGAGACCGGTGGCTGACAGACCCTCTCTTCTGCCCCGTCAGACCCGTCACGGCCTGGCCATGACGGGGAGTGAGCGGTGCGATGAAGAGCGGTTTCGGTCTATTTGGAGACGCGGACGTAAGTGCCGTCGTCTTTGTAGGCGCTGACCACGTAGGCGGCCGAGGTCAGGTCACCTTTGGCGTCCCATGATTTTTTGCCCAGGATGGTCTGAACCGGGTTGGCCTTGATCCACTTGGCCATGGCCGCACCCGAGGTGGCATTGGCCCCCTTCAAAGCCGCCGCAGCCACTTGCACACCTGCATAGGTGTACAAGGTAAAGCCTGCGGGTTCGAAACCACCCTTGCGGAATTTTTCAACCACGGCCTTGCCATCAGGAATCAGGCGCGGGTCTTCACCGAAGGTCACCAGCACGCCCTTCAATACCGGTTTGCCACCGGCTGCTGCCGCAAATGTGTCTTCAACCGCCCCATCCGTCACCATGAACTGGGTGTTGATGCCTTGTTCACGCACCTGCCGCAACAAGGTGCCTGCCTCTGACGACAAACCGGAGAAGTGAATCAGGTCAGCGTTGGATGATTTGATTTTGGTCACCAGCGCGTTGTAGTCTTTTTCGCCCCGTGTCAAACCTTCGTACATGATTTCCTTGACACCGCGTTTGTTCAATTGCGCCTGGGTGGCGTTGGCGACACCTTGTCCATAAGTGTCTTTGTCGTGAATCAGGACGATGCGTTTGGCTTTCAGGACATCGACGATGTAGTTGCCAGCCACCAGGCCTTGCTGGTCGTCACGCCCGCAGGTCCGCAGGACGTTTGGCATGTTCCGTTCCGTGACTTTCGGGTTGGTCGATGCTGGCGTGATCATCAACATGTCGGCCTCTGCATACGCTTCAGAGGCGGGAATGGTGCTGGACGAACAAAAGTGTCCGACCACCACGTTGACCTTGTCTCTTTCGATCAAGCGCGAGGCCACTGTCACCGCCTGTTTGGGTTCGCAGGCATCGTCACCAATGACGATTTCAACTTTTTTGCCATTGATGCCGCCCGCGGCGTTGATGTCCTCTGCTGCGAGTTGTGCTCCCTTGCGCATTTCCTCCCCATAGGCGGCGATACCACCGGTCATTGGGCCCGCTACACCAATTTTGTACACCGCTTGCGCCATGACACTGGCGGTGCTTAGCAGGCACGCCGCCGACACCGATGCGCTGATCCACTTATTCTTCAGGGAAAATTTCATTTTTCATCTCCAATACTTTTAGGATGCTCATTGCCAGTGAGCGGTTAGGCAGACATCAACCCAGCCCGACATGGGCACTACACATCAAACCGAACACCCTGCGCGAGCGGGAGTTCTTTTGAATAATTGACCGTGTTGGTGGCTCGGCGCATATAGGCTTTCCAGCTGTCAGAGCCGGACTCACGTCCACCGCCGGTTTCCTTCTCGCCGCCAAAAGCGCCGCCGATTTCCGCCCCGGAGGTGCCAATGTTCACGTTGGCGATGCCGCAATCTGAACCCCCCACACTCAGGAAGGTCTCGGCCTCGCGCAAGTCATTGCTGAAAATGGCCGAAGACAGGCCTTGCGGCACGTCGTTTTGAATTGCCAGCGCATCGTCAAACTTGTCGTAACCCATCACATACAGAATCGGCGCAAAGGTCTCATGGCGCACGATGTCGGTTTGTGCCGGCATGTCAACCAGGGCAGGCTTGACAAAGTACGCGTTGGGGAACTGTTCCTGTAACACGCGTTCCCCCCCAAACACCTCGCCACCCTCCTGCTTGGCGTTGGACAGTGCCTGTTGCATGGCGTCAAATGACGCCTTGTCAATCAGTGGCCCGACCAGCGTTCCGGGGGTCAGCGGGTTGCCAATGGGCAAGGCCTGGTAGGCTTTTTTCAAACGTTCAATCAGCGTTGCCCTGATGCTTGAATGCACGATCAGGCGTCGCGTGGTGGTGCAGCGTTGTCCGGCGGTCCCCACGGCGGCAAAAAGAATGCCACGCACCGCCAAATCCAGATCGGCGCTGGGCGTGATGATGACGGCATTGTTGCCACCCAATTCCAGCAGGCTGCGAGCAAACCGTCGCGCCACGTTCGGACCCACTTCCCGTCCCATACGGGTACTCCCAGTTGCTGAAATCAAGGCCACCTTGGGGTGATTGACCAAGGCTTCTCCCACCTCCCGAGCACCTACCAGCAACTGCAACAAAGCCTCGGGCGCGTCGCCAAAACGTTTGGCTGCACGCTCAAAAAGTGCCTGACAAGCAAGTGCGGTCAACGGTGTCTTTTCTGAGGGCTTCCACACCACCGAGTTACCACACACGATGGCCAGCGCAAAATTCCATGACCATACCGCTGTGGGGAAATTGAACGCGCTGATCACCCCCACCACCCCCAGTGGGTGCCATGTCTCCATCATGCGGTGGCCAGGCCGTTCGGACGCGATCGTCAGACCATAGAGCTGGCGTGACAGACCGACCGCAAAATCGCAGACATCAATCATTTCCTGGACTTCGCCCAGGCCTTCCGAGAGCACTTTCCCCGCTTCCAACGAGATCAATTGGCCCAAGTCATTTTTGGACAACCGCAACTCTTCACCCAGCAGACGAATGAGTTCACCGCGACGGGGTGCAGGTGTATGACGCCACGCCATGAACGACTGCTGCGCCGACGCCACTGTGTTGGCCACATCCTCGTGCGTGTGGATATGTACGCGGCCCAGCTCGCTGCCATCGATCGGAGAACAAACCA
>CAISLL010000059.1 GCA_903886165.1 uncultured beta proteobacterium
GCCACGGCGCGCAGGTGCAGATGAAAAACGTGCGGCTGGATTCGGCCGCCAATGTGAAGCTGCATGCCCAAGCCATTTATCAGCAGGTGGTGGTGACAAAAATCATGCCGATGAACAACGCCACCGGCATTTCGGAGGCGGAGCGTATGCTTATCAAGCAGTGGTTTGAGACCGGGGCCAAAGCCGATTGAACTCAGGCCTTTAGGCAGACTTGTCCAGCAGTGCCCCCGCCAACTTGTCATGCGTCTTGAACACCGCCAGGTTGGCAATGAACGCGTGTTTGGCCTGCAGTTGTGTCACCACATCGGTCAACAGCGCGCTGCCTGCCACCTCAGCTGTTTCCACTGACGCGCTCACACCGCCTTGCGCCAGCGCCGTTTGGGTCACCTGCTGGCGCTTGAAGCCGTCGGTGTTCATGTTGGCGATGTTGTGCGCTGACGCGTTGAGCTGTGTTTGCGCGGCGTTCATGCCTGAGAGTGCAATGGAGGTGATAGAGGCCATGGCTTTGCTTTTGCTGACGTTGGAGCCCCGAGTTTCACGCAGGTGCCCCGGTTTGGCAAGCAGGCACATGCAACTGTGATGCTTAAATTTTTTAATTACAGTAAAAAATTAATGTAAAACAATACATAATTATCGCATTGCAATTTATTTGGAGGTTCAAATGGTCAATTTTGCAAACTCGCCAAAGCATTCGGCTATTCAGTCACCCGGTGCCGCCAGGGTCAAGCTGCGCCGCCTGGCGCAGCTCATGCGTGTGCTCAGCGCAGCTTATGCGGCCTGGGTGCTGTGGCGAATAGTGAGTTGGTGGACCGATGCGGACCTGGTCAAACAAGGCATGGGCCATTACCTCAAGCTTGACCTCAGCGGCCTGGCGGCCAGCCAGCGCATGACAGCCATGGGGCTTGACTTGCTGGTGTGGCTGCTCCTGCTGGTGGCCGTGGTCTATTGTTGGAAATTGCTTGCCTGCCTGCTGAAAGACAAGGGCTTCACCGAGACCGCCGCACACAACCTGATGCAATGCGCCTGGTGGGCGCTGGCCTGCCAAACCTTCAGTGTGCTGAGCCGCCCGCTGCACACCTGGTTTTTGACCTGGCACCTGCCGGCCGCCGAGCAGGTGTTCAGATGGCGTTTTGCCGCCAGCGATTTGCAGGGCGTGCTGCTGTGTCTGGCCTTGCTGATGTTTGCCTACCTGTTCAGTTGGGTGCTGGAAGTGGCGGAAGAAAACCGGGGCTTTGTCTGATGCCCATCGTCGTCAACCTCGATGTCATGCTGGCCAAACGCAAGATGCGCTCGCGCGACCTGGCCCCGCTGGTGGGCATCACCGAGCAAAACATCTCGCTGCTCAAGTCTGGCAAGGTCAAGGGCGTGCGTTTTGACACGCTGGAGCGCATTTGCGCGGTGCTGGACTGCCAGCCGGGCGACATTTTGGCGTTTGTGCCGTCTGAGCTTCAGGCAAGCGCCACTTTGTCGGCCTCAGAGGTGAACGCATCCGCGTAAAACTCGTCCATGGGCAACCCTGCCTTGACAAAATCGTGCTGCGCCGACTGCACCACAATTGGCGCGCCACAGGCGTACACCTGGTAGCCTGACAGGTCAGGCAAGTCCGCCAGCACTGCCCGGTGCACAAAGCCGGTGCGCCCAGTCCAGCCGTCCTCCGGCAAAGCATCGGACACCACCGGCACATAACCCAGGTTGGGCATCTCAAGCAGCTTGGCCTTGACCCAGTCGTCCATGTACAGGTCATGCGGGCGCCGACCTCCCCAGTACAGGGTGGCGGGGCGTGTGATGTCCTTGAACTGCATGTGCTCGATCAATGCCTTGATCGGAGCAAAGCCGGTACCTGAGGCCAGCATGATAATGGGCTCGGTGCC
>CAISLL010000060.1 GCA_903886165.1 uncultured beta proteobacterium
AGGGCAGGGTTGACTTGGCCCTGTGCCGCCCAGGCGCCACCTGCGTCAAAGGGCTGGCCCAGATGTTGCTGGCACCAGGCATCCAGCAGCACATTGCCGGGGCCACAATCAAACCCCATCAGGTCACCACCCAGCCCTGGGCCAATCACCGTCAAGTTGGCCATGCCGCCAATATTGAGTACCGCCGTCGTCTCGTCGAAAGCACCAAACACCGACTGATGAAACACCGGCACCAGAGGCGCACCCTGGCCACCTGCGGCCACATCGCGGCTGCGAAAGTCCGCGACTACCTCCACGCCGGTGAGTTCCGTCAGCAAGGCAGGGTTGCACAGTTGCAGGGTGTAACCAGTGCCGCCGTGGCTTTGCGGCTGGTGGCGCACGGTTTGCCCGTGCGCGCCAATGGCCCGGATGTTCTGCCTGGGCACTGCACTTTCAGTCAGAAGTTGCTCTACCACATAGGCATAGACCTGCATCAATGTGTTGGCAGCCAGGGCGGCGCGGTGCAGCTCGTTGTGACCCGGCTGGTTGAGTGCCAGCAGCTCTTCTTTAAGGTCAGGGGGAAGCGGCGCACTGGCATGGGCCAGCACGCGCAATTTGGACTGGGTGAAATCTGCCAATACCCCGTCAACGCCATCGAGCGAGGTGCCCGACATCAGGCCAATGTACAACTCCGACACGGTGACGTGTGGCGCGGGAATTTATTGTGCGCGGGCAGTCTGCATGCCAGCCGCAGCAGCCAAAGCCACTTTGGTCTGTTGTGCCAGCCGGTCAAAGGCGGGTTTGGCGGTGGCGGGCACCGGGATGGTTTCGCTTTGCTGGGCGAATTTCATCGGGTCGTGATGCACGCCGTTGGTGCGGACTTCAAAGTGCAGGTGTGGGCCGGTAGCCCAGCCAGTGGCGCCGACCAAACCGATGGTTTGCCCCTGGCTGACGATGTCGCCGCGCTTGACCATGACCTTGCTCAAGTGCGCATAGACGGTTTCGGTATTGCCCCGGTGTTTGACAAAGATCACGTTGCCGTAGCCATTTTGAGCCCCGGCAAATTCAACCACTCCGTCACCCACGGTGCGCGCCGGTGTGCCGGTGCTGGCGGCGAAATCCGTGCCCAGATGCGGGCGGTTTTGTTTCAAGATCGGATGGAAGCGCATGGCAAAACCACTGCTGACCCTGGAAAACTCAACCGGTGAACTCAAGAAAGCCCGGCGCAGGCTGGTACCGTCGAGCGCGTAGTAGCCACCTTTGCTGGTGACGCCTTGCGCATCCGGTCCGGGTGACTGGAACCACATGGCCTGATACGCCTTGCCGGCATTGACAAATTCCGCGCTGAGCACGCGCCCTGTGCGCATCGGCTCGCCATCCGCTTCCATGGTTTCATAGACCACGGAAAAACGGTCTCCCTTGCGCAATGAGCGCCGGAAATCAATCTCTGTCGAAAAAATTTCAGCCAATTGCACGGCAATGGCATCCGGAATCTTTGCGTCATCCGTGGCAGCAAAAAGTGAACTCTGGATGGTGCCGCTGGCCAGTTGGCTGCTGGCGGTCAAGGCGCTGGTTTCCACGTGTGATGAAAACCCGGTGCCTTTTCGCTCAATCACCAGGCGTTTGAATTGGCCGTCTGCGTCTGTATTCCAGCGCGCCGTGAGCTTGCGCAGGCGCTGGTCACTGAGCGCTTCAGCCGTCACTTGGCGGCCACTGCGTCCCAGCAGAATTTGGCGCGCACTCGCGTCATTACGCAGGTAGGCGGCGGCCTCAGGGTCATTCACACCCATGCGTTTGAGCAAGGTGTCAGCAGTGTCGCTGGTACGCGTGGTCTCTGTGCGGTAGAGCACAAACGCGGGGACTGCGTCAAAGTTATAGTTCTCTGCAGCCAGTGGTTGCACCGACTCCAGCACTTCGCGCACTGGCATATCCGCGGCATTGGGTGCCAGGGAGGCCACGGCAAAAGCGCCACCGCCGCCACCGAGAAGCACAGCGGCTACGGCAGCGGTCACACGTTTGTGGTGTTGTGTCAGCCAGCGCGCCGAGGTGTTTGCAAACACATGGCCGTTGGCAATAAGTTGGTTGATCAAAAGAGAGTCCAGTGGTAGGGCTGTGTCTGAAATGCACAACAGCTGTGAGAAAAATGTGGGATCAAGCCCACGTAAAATCACGCCGAAAACGAGCCGTCGAGTATAAACCCGCGAGCACGGCCCGCATCCATGAAAACCCTTATGACTTCCGCCAAAACTCCGCCATTTGCTGTAACCGACCGTGTCCAGGAGGCCATGGCCGTGACCTTGCGGGGCTGTGAAGAGCTGATTCCCCAGGACGAGTGGCTGAAAAAACTGGCGCGTTCAGAGGCCACCGGTATCCCGTTGCGGATCAAGCTCGGGCTTGATCCGACGGCGCCGGACATCCATCTTGGCCACACGGTGGTGCTGAACAAACTGCGCCAGCTGCAGGATCTGGGGCACACCGTCATTTTTTTGATCGGCGACTTCACCAGCCTGATTGGTGACCCGTCTGGTCGCAACACAACCCGCCCACCGCTCACACGGGAGCTAATCGAGGTCAATGCCCAGACTTACTATCGCCAGGCGTCGATGGTGCTTGACCCCGCCAAAACCGAGATTCGTAATAACAGCGAGTGGGGCGACACGCTGGGTTCGCGTGGCATGATCGAATTGGCCGCCAGGTACACCGTGGCGCGCATGATGGAGCGCAACGACTTTCATGACCGCTTCCATGCCGGTAACCCGATCAGCGTGCATGAGTTCTTGTACCCCTTGATGCAGGGCTACGACTCGGTCGCCCTCAAGAGTGACCTGGAGCTTGGTGGCACTGACCAGAAATTCAATCTCCTGATGGGGCGCCACTTGCAGGCAGAGTATGGACAGGAGCCGCAATGCATCCTGACCATGCCCTTGCTGGAAGGCTTGGACGGCATCGAGAAGATGTCGAAGAGCAAGAGCAACTACATCGGCATCTCGGAGGATGCCAACACCATGTTCGCCAAGGTCTTGAGCATTTCTGACGTGTTGATGTGGCGCTGGTACACACTGCTGAGCTTCAAGTCTGAAGTGCAAATTGCGGCCATCAAGGCAGAAGTCGTCAGCGGGCGCAACCCGAAAGACGCCAAAGTGGCCCTGGCCAAGGAGATTACCGCACGCTTTCATTCTGCGGCGGCGGCTGAGGCAGCCGAGCAAGACTTCATCAACCGCAGCAAGGGCGGCGTGCCTGACGCGATTGCGGAATTGACCCTGCCGCTGGGTGAGGGTGGTGCGGCACTTGGCATTGCTGCGCTCCTCAAGGCTGCTGGCCTGGCCGCATCCAGCGGTGAGGGCAACCGCTTGATTGATGGCGGCGGTGTGCGCGTGGACTCTGGCGTGGTCAGCGACAAAGGCTTGAAGCTCGGCGCGGGCACCTATGTGCTGCAAGTGGGCAAACGCAAGTTTGCACGTGTCACGTTGGGTTAAGGCGGCTTTGAACCACGTGGCTGGCGGTCTGGAGGCCTGGGCATGATGGCCTTGTTGCAACGTGTGTCTTGCGCACGGGTCGAGGTGGCTGGTAAGGTGGTCGGTGAAATTGGTGCGGGCCTGCTCGTGCTGCTGTGTGCCGAGCGCGGTGACAGCAACATGCAAAGTGACAAACTGCTGGCCAAAATTCTGAAGCTGCGCATCTTCAGCGACGCTGCGGGCAAGATGAACCACAGCGTGCAGGACATGGATGGCTTGGGCCAGTCGGGCGGTTTGCTGGTGGTGAGTCAGTTCACGCTGGCTGCCGACGCCGCAGGCGGCAACCGGCCCAGCTTCACGGCGGCCGCTGCGCCGACTGAGGGACGTCGTTTGTATGAGCATTTTGTGGCACAGGCCCGTTTGCAGCACCCGCTGGTGCAAACCGGGGAGTTTGCGGCGGACATGCAGGTCAGTCTGGTCAACGACGGGCCGGTGACGATTCCCCTGCGGGTCGCGCCGCCTGACGGCAGCCCACGATAATTGCTGCGATGTCCCTGGTTGTTGACCGCCCCTCCCTGTTTCGCCGCTTGTCACCCTGGTTTTCAGGGTTTGACGGGCCGCTGGCGTTTGCCGTGTTCATGCTGGTGTGCGCCGGGATGCTGGCGATGTACTCGTCAGGTTATGACCATGGCAGCCGTTTTGAAGACCATGGCCGCAACATGCTGATCGCCGGTTTTATCATGTTTGTGGTGGCACAAATTCCACCGCAGCGCTTGATGGCGTTGGCTGTGCCGCTCTATGTTTTGGGGGTGGGGCTGCTGATCGCAGTGGCCGTGTTTGGTGTCACCAAAAAAGGCGCCAGGCGCTGGCTGAATGTGGGCGTGACGATTCAGCCCAGCGAAATTCTGAAAATTGCCATGCCGCTGATGCTGGCCTGGTGGTTCCAAAAACGTGAGGGGCAATTGCGGCCGCTGGATTTTCTGGTGGCGGGTTTGTTGCTTGCGGTGCCGGTGGGTCTGATCATGAAACAGCCCGACCTGGGCACCTCGTTGTTGGTGCTGGCGGCTGGTTTGTCGGTGATTTTTTTTGCCGGCTTGAGCTGGAAGCTGGTGGCGCCACCTCTGTTGCTTGGGCTGGTGGGCATCACCCTGCTGGTGGTGTTTGAGCCTGAGTTGTGCGCCGATGGCGTCAGTTGGCCTTTGCTGCGCGAGTACCAGCAGCAACGCATTTGCACCTTGCTCGACCCCACGCGAGACCCGCTGGGCAAGGGTTTTCACATCATCCAGGGCATGATTGCGATTGGCTCTGGAGGCTTTTGGGGCAAGGGTTTCATGCAAGGCACACAAACCCACCTGGAGTTCATCCCTGAGCGCACCACCGACTTCATTTTTGCCGCGTTTTCAGAAGAGTTCGGCCTGTTGGGCAACCTGTTGCTGATTGCGGCATTCACCTTTTTGGTGTTGCGTGCGCTGGTGATTGCCCTGGAAGCGCCCACGGTGTTCACCCGTTTGCTGGGCGGTGCCATGGCCATGATTTTCTTCTGTTACGCCTTCGTCAACATGGGCATGGTCAGCGGCATCTTGCCGGTGGTAGGTGTGCCTTTGCCCTTCATCAGTTATGGAGGCACCGCCATGGTGACCCTTGGCTTGGGCTTGGGGGTGCTGATGTCGATCGCCAAGTCCAAGCGTCTGGTGCAGTCATGAAACCTTGCGACCCGGTTGCCATCATCGGTGTGGGCAACATGGGCGGGGGCATGGCGCGGCGACTGCTGTCGCTGGGCTGGCCGGTGCGGGTATGCGACATTGACCATGCGAAAACTGATCTTTTGGAGTCTATTGGCGCTCTGGCCCTTGCGAATCCTTTACAAGCAGCTATCGGTTCTGAAGTGATTATTGTGGTGGTGGTTGACGCTGTTCAAACCGAGCAGGTGCTGTTTGGGCAAGATGGTGCGGCGTCCGGTTTGCGACCCGGGCAAACCGTGTTGCTTTGCCCGACGCTGGCGCCTGACGACGTGGAGCGCTTGGGGCAGCGCTTGCAAAGTCTGCGCGTGAACGTGCTGGATGCGCCGATGTCTGGCGGGCCCCAGCGTGCGCTAGAGGGCAGCATGAGTCTGCTGCTTGCCGGTGAGGCGGTGGTGCTGGCGCAGCACCAGGCGCTGCTGGAAGCCCTGGCCAGCCAGCGTTTTGTCATCAGTGAACGGCTCGGGGACGCCGCGCGCACCAAGCTTGTCAACAACCTGGCTGCCGGGATCAACCTGGTGGGTGCGGCTGAAGTGCTGGCACTGGCGCAAAAGATGGGGCTTGATTTGACGCGCACGCTGGACGTGATGGCGCAAAGCAGTGGTCAAAGCTGGATCGGATCCGACCGCATGCGCCGCGCCATTGCGGGCGACTATGCCCCGCGCGCCCACATGACCTTGCTGCAAAAAGACACTAGGCTGGCGCTGGAGGCGGCGCAGGCTGTTGGTTTTGTCGGGCCACTGGGCGCTGCCGCGCGCGATGTTTTCGCGCAGGCCAGCGCTGGCGGTTTGGCCGGGCAGGACGATGCCGCATTGTTCAAGTGGTTGAGCGCGGGCCTCGGCAGCCCGGACTGACCCCAAGCCCTAGAATCGCGCGATGATTTCACGCGAACCCACCCTTGAACGCCTGGCCATTGCCAAGTCCCTGTTGCTGACCCCTTTTGGGCTGGATGAATCTCACCTGGCGCGCGCGCTTGCTGAGATCAAGGCGCATAAGGTGGACGAAGCCGACCTGTATTTCCAGTACACCCGCAGTGAGGGCTGGAGCCTGGAAGAGGGCATTGTCAAAACAGGTTCGTTTTCCATTGACCAGGGTGTGGGTGTGCGCGCCGTCAGTGGTGAGAAAACGGCCTTTGCCTATTCTGATGACATCTCCGAGGCCTCGTTGCTGGATGCAGCCCGCACTGTGCGGTCCATATCGACGGTAGCTCAGACAGGTCGTGCGCGGGTAGCTTCCAAAAAAATAGCATCCTCGCGTTCTTTGTACCATGGCCTGGACCCCATTGCCAGTCTGGACAGCACGGCCAAAGTCAAGCTGCTGGAGAAAGTGGAGCAACTGGCCCGAGCCAAAGACCCGCGGGTGGCACAGGTCATGGCCGGGTTGGCCGCGGAATACGATGTGGTGATGGTGGCGCGCGCTGACGGCACACTGGCCGCTGACGTGCGCCCGCTGGTGCGCCTGAGCGTCACGGTGATCGCCGAACAAAAAGGCCGCCGTGAAATGGGCTCAGCCGGTGGCGGTGGCCGTTTCGGGTTTGCCTATTTTGATGACGCACTGATTGGCCAGTATGTCGACGAAGCCGTCTCTGCCGCCCTGACCAACCTGGACGCACGTCCGGCCCCGGCGGGTGAGATGACGGTGGTGCTTGGCCCTGGTTGGCCCGGTATTTTGTTGCACGAGGCGATTGGCCACGGCCTGGAGGGTGACTTCAACCGCAAGGGTTCCAGCGCCTTCAGTGGCCGCATTGGCCAGCGCGTGGCGGCCAAGGGAGTGACGGTGCTGGACGATGGCACCATCAATGACCGGCGCGGCTCGCTCAATGTGGACGATGAGGGCAATGCCAGCCAGCGCAACGTGTTGATTGAGGACGGCATTCTCAAAGGTTACATCCAGGACGCCATGAACGCCCGCCTGACGGGCGTCAAGCCCACCGGCAATGGCCGACGCGAGAGCTACGCCCATGTGCCGATTCCGCGCATGACCAACACCTACATGTTGGGCGGTGACAAGGCCCCGGAAGAGATTGTGGCCAGCATCAAAAAAGGCCTGTATGCGACCAACTTTGGCGGTGGACAGGTCGATATCACCTCTGGAAAGTTCGTGTTTTCAGCCAGCCAGGCGTACTGGGTGGAAAACGGAAAAATCATGTACCCCGTCAACGGCGCGACCTTGGTGGGGAGTGGCCCGGAAGTGCTCAAGCGCGTCAGCATGATCGGCAACGACATGAAGCTCGACAGTGGTGTGGGCACCTGTGGCAAGGAAGGCCAGAGTGTGCCGGTCGGTGTGGGGCAGCCGACGCTGCGCATTGACGGCTTGACGGTAGGTGGCACGGCTTGACCCGTTGTTGCGCCCGTGTCAGCTTGGGTTGGGCTGACTGTGCTACATTCTTGGCTCATGAAATCAGTGACCTTTTTCCTTGGTTATTTTTGGTTCTCAAGCGCCGTCGGCGGTAGAGAGTTCTGAACGTATCCAAGTAAAACGTCCTGATCTTCCAAAAACCGCCGGCAGCCCCGGCGGTTTTTTTATTAGGACTTGCGCAAAACCGCCCCAGCGTCGTTGCTCCTCCTTGCCGTACGTCCGTACTGTCTGCGTCGGAGTGCCTAGCCGGGACAATTTTGCGTAAGCCCTGTTTATGTGTTTTTGACTTCAACCCTGTGAGGAACTTTTCATGACTGCCAAAGTGACTGCTGACAAAGACGCCTGGGGCGCGACCACGCCAAACCCCGCCACTGACCGCACGGGTCAGACTGACAACGAACGCATCAAGGACATCACCGTGCTTCCTCCTCCAGAACATTTGATCCGGTTTTTCCCGATCGCCGGCACCCCGGTTGAAAAAATGATCAGTAGCACCAGGCGCCACATTCACAAGATCATGGCCGGCAAGGACGACCGCCTGCTGGTTGTCATTGGCCCGTGCTCCATTCACGACCCGGCAGCGGCCATTGACTACGCCCGCCAGCTGAAAGTGCAGCGTGAGAAATACGCAGATTCATTGGAAATTGTGATGCGCGTGTATTTCGAGAAGCCGCGCACCACGGTCGGCTGGAAGGGCTTGATCAACGACCCGTACCTGGACGAGTCCTTCCGCATTGATGAGGGTCTGCGCATTGCCCGCCAATTGTTGATCGAGATCAACAGGCTGGGGTTGCCGGCTGGCAGCGAGTTCCTGGATGTGATCTCGCCCCAGTACCTGGGTGACCTGATCTCCTGGGGTGCCATTGGCGCCCGCACCACCGAGAGCCAGGTGCACCGCGAACTGGCGTCCGGCCTGTCGGCACCGATCGGTTTCAAGAATGGCACCGATGGCAACATCAGAATCGCCACCGATGCCATCCAGGCGGCCGCGGGTGGCCACCACTTTCTGTCAGTGCACAAGAGTGGTCAGGTGGCGATTGTGCAAACCAATGGCAACAAAGACTGCCACGTGATTTTGCGCGGTGGCAAAGCCCCCAACTACGACGCCGCTAGTGTTGCCGCAGCCTGTGCCGAGCTGGGAAAAGCCAAGTTGCCAGCGACCTTGATGGTGGACTGCAGCCACGCCAACAGCAGCAAACAGCATGAGAAGCAGCTGGATGTGGCGCGAGACATCGCCGGGCAAATCGCCTCCGGTTCGCACCAGGTGTTTGGGGTGATGATCGAGAGCCACCTGACGGCGGGCGCTCAAAAGTTCACGCCCGGCAAGGATAAAACCGAGAAGCTGGCCTATGGCCAGAGCATCACCGATGCTTGTCTGGGGTGGGGTGACTCCCTGCAATGCTTGGACGTGTTATCGCAAGCGGTGTTGGCGCGCCGCGCACGCTGACCTAAGTCAGACGACTTTTAGGCCTCTAGCCCTTTTTATATAAGCAGAAGTAGCTATTTATCTTGTAGTGCATTGAGCAATTTGCCGTGCACCCCGCCAAAGCCGCCGTTGCTCATGCACAAAATGTGGTCACCGCCGCTTGCGGCTTGGCTGACTTGCGCCACCAGGGCGTCGATGTTGTCCAGCACCAGCGCGCGCGCGCCCAAGGGGGCCAACGCCTTGGGCGCATCCCAGTCCAGCCCCCCACTGTGGCAGAAAGCCAGGTCGGCGTTTTCCAGACTCCAGGGCAACTGGGCTTTCATAGTGCCAAGTTTCATGGTGTTGGAGCGCGGCTCGAACACCGCCAGAATACGCTCACCTGCATTCAAAGTGCGGCGCAGGCCGTCCACCGTGGTGCGGATGGCGGTTGGATGGTGGGCAAAGTCGTCGTACACCGTGACGTTGCCCGTGGCGGTCTTGACCGTGCCCCGTAGTTCCATGCGGCGCTTCACGTTCCCAAAGCTGCCCAGTGCCTGCGCGGCCACGGCTGGAGGCACACCGACATGTTCTGCCGCCGCAATGGCGGCCAGGGCATTGAGCTGGTTGTGGGTGCCGGTCAAAGACCAACGCACATGGCTGACGGTTTTGCCTTGCTGTAATACCTCAAAGTCACTGGCCTCGCCCAGCGCGGTGAAGTCGTTCACTGCGGCGCCAAAGCTGCACACCTCGCTCCAGCACCCCATGTGTAACACCCGTGCAAGGCTTTCCTCCAGCCCGTTCACCACCACGCGGCCGCTGCCGGGTACCGTGCGCACCAAATGGTGAAACTGCCGCTCAATTGCCGCCAGGTCGTCAAAGATGTCGGCATGGTCAAATTCCAGGTTGTTGAGTACCGCGGTGCGGGGCCGGTAGTGCACAAACTTGCTGCGCTTGTCAAAAAAAGCCGTGTCGTATTCGTCGGCTTCAATGACAAAGGCCTTGCCCTGGCCGAGTCGGGCCGAGACGCCAAAGTTCAGCGGCACGCCGCCCACCAGAAAGCCGGGCTGCAGGCCGGCAGCTTCCAGGATCCAGCTGGTCATGGCCGTGGTGGTGGTTTTGCCGTGGGTACCGGCGATGGCAATCACATGGCGACCTTGCAGCACATGCTCAGCCAGCCATTGCGGTCCGCTGATGTAGGGCAGGCCAGCGTCAAGAATGGCTTCCATGAGCGGGAATTTCGGCGTGCCGTCGGCCAGGTGCGCACGACTGACCACGTTGCCCACCACGAACATGTCGGGCTTGAGTGTGAGCTGATCGGCGCCAAAACCCTCAATCAGCTCGATGCCCAAGGCGCGAAGCTGGTCACTCATGGGTGGGTAAACGCCGGTGTCGCAGCCGGTGACTTTGTGGCCCGATTCGCGCGCCAGTGCGGCAAGCCCTCCCATGAAGGTGCCGCAGATGCCAAGAATGTGAATGTGCATGGCGGGATTTTAGGTGCTTGGCCAGGTGCTGCAGGGGCATTCCCTTGCTGCCTGTGGTGGACGTGAATCAGGGCAAAATCCACAGTCCATGAACGATGCATCGCAGAAAATTGCTGCTCAGGCTGCCCGCTGGGTGGTGGAGGAAGGCCTGGAATACGGGCCTGCCAAGCGGCGCGCGGCAAAGGAGCTGGGTTTGAGTGGGCGCAGCGCGCTGCCTTCCAATGATGTCCTGGAAGATGCCGTAATGGATTACATCGCCGTATTTTGTGCCGACACACAGCCACAGGAGCTGTTGTCGCTGCGCCGACTGGCCTTGGTCTGGATGGACCGGCTCAGTGAGTTTCGTCCTTACCTTGGTGGTGCTGTCTGGCATGGGACGGCGACCAAAAATTCTGACATCTACCTGCAGTTGTTTTGTGATGACAGCAAATCCGCTGAAATTGCGTTGATCGACCAGCGCGTGAATTACCTGCCGCACATGGTGACCGGCTTTGCCGGCGAATCCGTGGAGGCGCTGAGTGTGCATGCATTTTGTGCGGAATTGAACGAAGGGATTGGTGTGCATTTGATGATTCATGACTTTGATGATGTGCGTGGGGCGCTCAAGCCGGACGCCAAGGGGCGCGCTCCGCGTGGGGATGCCGCTGCACTGCGCAGGCTTCTGCAAGAGGTGGCGGCATGAGCCCCGCTGGGACTTCGCGACGCGGCTGGATGGCTGCGGCGGTGGGTATGGGTTTGGC
>CAISLL010000061.1 GCA_903886165.1 uncultured beta proteobacterium
GTACCAACACGGTCACGCACAACAATGGTGACAGTACCTGCCGCAATCCCTCGTATAAAAATGTTGTTGTTACCGTCTTTGCTAACCGTTGCAATGCCGTCGTCCGAACTCACAACCGTGTATTCCGCCACACCACCACCGATGCTGAACTGTCGCGTTAACCCAATGCCTATCGTTACCTGCGTAGTGGGCACCGTAGTGTTAAGTGGTTCAGCCGTGCCGCCAGCCACAGTGACAGTGATACGAAGTCCATTTCCAACACTGTCAAACACGTCAATAGTTGTGGCACCAGCGGTAGTTCCAGCTGAAATGGATAACGTGGTTCCGCTTGCATTGATACTTGCTGTCGCAACACGCGAATCACTTGAACTCGGCACCTTATAGGGTGGAACGCCTCCACCGATCGGAAAGGTTGTTAACGACAGAGGAGCAACAGTGAGTGATCCGGGTGCAGTGGTAAAGAATGGCTCGGTAGTTCCCCCACCGACAGTTACATTGATGTCTATGACTGCAGGCGTTGGTGCCGAGTCACGCAGGCTAATGGTTGCCTGACCAACAGCCAATCCGCTGATACGCAAAACATTGCCGTCAATTTGCGCAGTAGCTATACGCGCATCTGACGAACTCCATTCGTATCTGACACCTTGAACGCCACCACTTAATGAGAAAGGTTGGGTTGTCGACTTAGGTGCAACATTAAGGGCCAATGGCGCTGAAGTACTAAACTGTGCGAGATTGCCAACCGTCAATGAAATCGTTGATGTTTTTTGCATGGCATCGCTGATGGTGATAGTTACATTACCAGAGGCCACACCAGTGAGAGTGAAATCACGACCGGTCAACGATGCGACAGCTATTTGCACATTGCTGCTAGATATTTGATACGGTGCCGTACCGCCTGTCATAACAAAACTCTGGGTCGCACCCACAGCAACTGTCAGAGTCGGCGGCGCGCTTGTGTTTAGCGGGGTACCTACAACAGATGGCAAACCAGGCGAGCCGCCCCCGCCCCCGCAGGCATTGAGAAAAACAGCGAGCAGTAGTGTTATTAGATAGGTGATGAATCGCATGGCGAGTTTTCTTTGGTTAACGAAATTAGAATATCAGCGTGCCGACCTGTCCGCCACCACCTTGGGGGTGATGAACACCAGCATTTCCTGCTTGTTGGCGATCCGGGCACGGCTCTTGAACAGATTGCCCACTCCAGGCAAGTCACCCAACACGGGCACTTTGGTCTCGCTGTCGGTCTCTGTCATCTCGAAAATACCGCCAATCACCACAGTACCGCCGTTTTCCACCAGCACCTGGGTTTGAATGTGCTTGGTGTTGATGGCAAAACCTGCCGCTGTGGCCTGGCCAACCGTGTCTTTGGTGACATCCAGCGCCAGGATGATGTTGCCCTCAGGGGTAATTTGTGGCGTGACTTCCAGCTTCAAATTGGCTTTCCTGAAGGCAATCGAGGTGGCGCCACTGCTTGAAGCCACCTGGTACGGCAACTCTGTGCCCTGCTCAATCAACGCCTTGATCTGGTCGGCCGTGACCACCCGGGGGCTCGACACCACTTTGCCCTTGCCATCGGCCTCCAGCGCAGACAACTCCAGATTCAGAAACCGATTGGCGGCGGAACTGAAGATGGACAATGCAAAGGTGGCTGGTGAGTACCCACCCTGACCCACCGCAGGCAAATTGACAAACGCGTTCGTCAAATCCACCGCACCGCCCGCACCACTGGTGGCCACCACATTGCCGTAGTTGGTGCCAAAGGCCGCACGGTGCCCACTGCCAATCGAGTAGCCGCCATCTCCGCCCTGTTGGGCACGCAGGTCAGATCCGCCCAATTTGACACCCAGAGACTTGCCAAAGGTGTCTGAGGCCTCCACAATGCGCGCCTCGATCAGCACCTGGCGTGCCGGGATGTCCAACTTGGCGATCAGTTGCTGAACCTGTTCAAGTTTGCTGGGTATGTCGGTCACAAACAACTGGTTGGTTCGCGCCTCGGAAATGACACTGCCGCGTGAGCTGAGCAGACGCGCCCCACCCGCAGCACCTCCAGATCCACTTGCTGCCGTGAGTTGGGTCGCAACATCCGTCGCCTTGGTGTAATTCAGCTGAAACGGTTGTGTTCGCAAAGGCTCCAACCCCTGCAGCGCTGCAGCGGATTCAAGATCCAGCTTTTCTTTGGTATTGATCTCATCTTTGGGCGCAATCCACAACACGTTACCGGTCTTACGCATGCCCAGGCCTTTGGCCTGAAGAATGATGTCAAGCGCCTGGTCCCAGGGCACGTCTTGCAGGCGCAAGGTCACGGTACCACTTACCGAGTCCGAGGTGATGACATTGAAATTGGTGAAATCCGCAATCACCTGCAGCAGCGAACGCACCTCGATGCTCTGGAAATTCAGGGAGAGCTTTTGGCCGCTATACCCTGGCCCTTGGGAAAGTTTGGAGGCATCTACCTTGACTGGTTTGATTTCCACCACAAATTGCTCATCACTTTGATACGCGCTGTGCGCCCACTGGCCTTGCGGCTCAATGACCATGCGCACCCGGTCACCAATCTGGAAAGTAGTCACAGTTTTCACTGGCGTGCCAAAATCCGCCACATCGAGACGGCGACGCAAACCCTCTGGCAAGGTGGTTTTCATGAACTCCACCACCAGCGTCTGCCCCTGCTGGCGAATATCAACCCCGACTTGATTGTTAGGCAAACCGACAATTACCCGGCCCGCCCCCTCATCGCCGCGACGGAAATCAAGATCACGCAGGGGCAGAGTGTCACGGCTTTGGTTCTCTGCAAAAACTTGCGTCACCGGTGCAGGGGCAGCACCAGCCAGGGGGTCGAGCAGAACAAGCAGGGATTTGCCCTGAAGCTGCATTTTGTAGGTAGTGAATTGCTTCAGGTTGAGCACCACCCGGGTACGTTCGCCCGCCTGCACCACACTCACTGACTTGAGGTTGCCCTGGTTGACTTCAACGTTTGAGCGGCCCATGGCACTGATCACATTGGGAAAATCCAGCGCAATACGTGCCGGCGACTGGATTGAGAAACCGGCAGGCACCGCTGTCAATGCCTGATTGAGGTCCACACGGATGACCTCGACTCCACTTTGCAACGCGCCAGTAACGGACTCGATCGCCACCTGAGCCTGTGCCAAACTGGCCATTGCCAACAGAAACAGCGCCGAACACATGCGCCGGCACAAGGCCCCGACAGACTGACTATGATGAATTTTCATTTTGACCTCTCTTGCAACTGCAGACTTGCAGTGCGCTCAATCCACTCGCCGGCGGCGTCTTGCACGATTTCTCGCAAACTGATTTCAGATTCTGAAATTTTTGTCACCAAACCGTAATTCAGACCCATACGGTCACCTGTCCGCACCTGATACAACAATTTTCCAACCATCACCAGGGCAATGGGTTTGCCGGCCTTGACCATGCTACCCACCATCGCCATGGTGTCGACCGGAAACTCTTCCAGCGGCTCCTTGCGTCGGGCCAGTTCCGGCGCAATCAGTGCGCCATTGGATGCCGACTGGGACGAGTCCTTCTTCAAGGCCTGGGTCAGCTTGAGATTGCTGAATGGCTCGACTTCAGTGACCATGGTGTACCGTTCGGGTTTGAACACCTTGGGCTCAGAAATCGGCTTGATTTTTGGTTGCGCCGCGCTTTTTTGCTGCGCCATCCACTGCTGTAATTCATCTTCAGGCGCTGGGCTGCATGCCACCAGCATGGTGACGGCACCCAAACAGACGAACCCGCGCATCAATTGACTCAAACGCATGTTCATTTGGCCACCTTGTTCTTGGGCGCAGCCTTGCTCTGGGCCGCAACCTCACCCGCGTCGAGATAACGAAAGGTCTTGGCAGTGGCGTCCATGGTGAGCATGCCGTCCTTGACTGGCAGGATGGCAACGTTGTTCAGGGTCACAATGCGGGACAGGTTGGCGATGTCGGCTGCAAAATTCCCGATGTCGTGATAGCGGCCTGTCACCCTGACAGCAATTGGCAGTTCGGCGTAATAGTCCTTCACCGCCGCTTGGCCAGGCCGAAAAAGGTCAAATTGCAGACTGCGGCCCAGCCCGGCCTGATTGATGTCGGAAAGCAGCGCATCCATTTCAGCCTTGCTGGGAAGCTGCTTTTCAAGTAGGGTCACATATTGCTGCACTTGCTCACGCTGCTTTTTCAAAGCCTCAAGGTTCACTGCTTTGCCCAGTTTGACCGTGTATTCGTCACGCAGCTTGATCTCTTTTGCCTGCTCGGAGGAGAGCTCGGTCTGTGCGTCGCTGATCCAAAGAAACCACAACAGCGCCACCAACATGATGACCACCAACCCAAAGACCGCATAACGCGGCAACGCTGGCCAGCTGGAGGGGTCTTTGGTGTCAAGATTGCGGAACTGTACAGCCATGCCGTCCAGCCAGCCCTTGAAGTCAAAATTGATCTTGGAAATAGTTGCCATGCTGGGTGCCCTTACTTCGCTGCGGGCTTCGACACGGCAGTTGCCGGCTGTGTCGGGGCTGAACTGGCTGCCATGGCTTTTTCTGCCTCTGTGGCACGTACCAGTTTCACCTTGACATTGAAATTGGCCACCCGACGCTGATCACGCGGTGACAAAGTGACGCTGCCAGCCACAATTTCAACCAGTTCCGGTCGCGCAAACCAGGGCGAGTTGTTGCCGAGGTTGCGCAGCAACTCGGACACCCGCTCGTTGGACTGCGCCACACCAAGCAAAGCCACGCTTTGCCCCTCCTGGCGCATGCTGCTCACATAGACCCCTTCCGGCAGTTGACGAACCAGTTCTGTGAGTAAATGAACGGGCAAATTACGGTCTGACTGCAAATCTTCTACAGCCTGTTGACGCGCACGCAAGGCGGCAATTTCAGCTTCCAGGCCAGCGATGTCCTTGATTTGGGCATCGAATCTCTTGATTTCGGTCTGCAATATCTGATTTTGATTCTGTTGCGAAGATATTTGCGCCTGAAACCACAAAAAAATCAAACCGGCAATCAATCCACCAGACAAGGCAGACAGCCCCAAACTGACGTTGAAAAGGTCTTTGCGACGCTTGCGGGCTGCTTCGCGGTGCGGCAGTAGGTTGATCAAAATCACTACACAAACCTCCGTAATGCCAATCCGCAAGAGGTGAGATAGGAGGGCGCTTCGCGCGTCATTTTGCTGAGCTTGATGGTGTCAGCGACCTCCATGCCATCAAAGGGATTCGCCAGCATGCAGGCGAACGTGGTCTGCTGTGTGACCGCTTCTGTCAGCCCAGGCAAAGCTGCCGAACCGCCCGCGAGCATGACCATGTCAACCTTGTTATGCGTGGTGCTGGTGAAGAAAAATTGCAACGCACGGCCAATTTCCTGCACCAGGCTTTCGACAAAGGGCTTCAGGACCACAGTGCTGTAATCGTCGGGCAATTCACCTCTGCGTTTTTTGGACTCTGCCTCTTCGACAGAGAATCCGTACTGACGCACAATCATCTGCGTCAACTGCGCCCCGCCAAAGGCCTGGTCACGGTCATACAGCAAGGCATCATCGCGGATCACCTGCATGCTGGTGGTCATGGCTCCGACTTCAAACAAGGCAACTATGCTGCCAGCACCCTTGTTGGGCATGTTGCCGATCAGTCGGCTGGCCGCCAGGCGTGACGCGTAAGACTCGACATCAATGATCACAGGCTTCAGACCAGCCGCCTCGGCCAGACCCTGGATGTCTTGAACTTTTTCGCGACGCGAAGCGGCAATCAAGACCTCAACATCGCCCGTGGCATTTGGAGTGGGGCCAACAATGCAGAAGTCAAGGCTGACTTCGTCAAGCGGGAACGGAATGTATTGATTGGCCTCGGACTCCACTTGCGTTTCCAACTCTTGGTCAGACAAGCCACCGGGCAACACGATTTTTTTTGTAATCACCGCAGAAGGCGGAAGCGCCATCGCCACATTTTTGGTCTTGGTGCCACTTTTCTTGACCAGGCGGCGCACAGCATCGGCCACCTCATCGAATTTCTCAACATTGCCCTCTGTGATCCAGCCGCGCTCCAAAGGCACAATCGCGCAACTCTCAAGCACCAGATTGCCAGACTTATCCCGCCCCAGTTCGACCAGCTTCACACTCGACGAACTGACATCGAGACCGAGCATCGAAGCAGGTTGGCGACTAAACAACGACCCCAGAGAAAACAAAACGATCCCCTTAAAATTCTTCCACAGGCAGGTTACTCTTCACATTTCACTTGAATAGTAGCAGCAAGAGTGTTGTCCAGCAAAGATATTTCCGCTTTTTGCATGCATTCAATGTTGCCAGAAATTGACGCTTTTTGTGGCCAGGCAGTACTTCTAGGCAAAAATATCGATCCCGCCAACCCGCTGCGTGAAGGCAGGAAATGCTAACCTGTTACCGACCCTTCACCCGTTTTAATAATAGCTGCGATCACGCCTGCTTCTATTTATGCTTGCCAACCACTCGCCAGCTACCGCCGCCACATCAAAAGCCAAAGGCCAAAAAACGCGTTCGCCGGTGCACTGGACGCTGAAATGGTTACTGTGGGCGCTTGCCCTCACCTTGGGAGGTTTGGCTTGCGTCGTGATGGTGGTGGCGATTGCCATGGTTGTGGCGTTTCCAAACTTGCCCGACATCTCGGACCTGTCGAACTACCGCCCGAAACTGCCACTGCGGGTGTACTCCACCGAAGGCACATTGATTGGCGAATTCGGTGAAGAGCGCCGCCACCTGACGCCAATACGTGACATCCCGAAGGTCATGATAGATGCCGTGCTGGCCATCGAGGACGCACGCTTTTACGAACACGGTGGTGTTGACTACATCGGCATGGCGCGCGCGGCCTTGGCCAACCTTGGCCGCATCAAAAGCCAGGGTGCGTCGACCATCACCATGCAGGTGGCACGCAACGTGTACCTGTCTTCAGAGAAAACTTACACCCGAAAAATTTACGAGGTTTTATTGACCTTCAAGCTTGAGCACATGTTGACCAAAGACCAGATTCTTGAGGTCTACATGAACCAGATTTTTCTGGGCAACCGTGCCTATGGTTTTTCTGCAGCCTCTGAAGCCTATTTCGGCAAACCTCTGCAACACATCTCTATCGCCGAAGCAGCCATGCTGGCGGGCCTGCCCAAGGCGCCGTCGGCCTACAACCCCATCAACAACCCCAAGCGCGCCAGGTCTCGCCAGCTGCACATCATTGAGCGCATGCTGGCCAACGAGTTCATCACCACCGAGCAGGCGGCGGCAGCCAAACTTGAAGTGCTCAAGGTCAAGACCAATTCGGACAACACTGGCGTTCATGCCGAGTATGTGGCGGAAACCGTGCGCCAGTTGATGTTTGCACAATATGGCGAAGACACCTACACACGCGGGCTGAACGTCTACACCACCCTGCGGGCGGCAGATCAGGCAATGGCCTACAGCGCGCTGCGCCGCGGCATCATGAACTATGAACGCCGTCAGGTCTACCGCGGGCCGGAAGTTTTCGTCAACCTGCCAAACGCGCCTGCGGATGCTGAAGACGTCATTGTGGACACCTTGCAGGATCACCCGGACAACGGCGATGTGATGTCTGCAGTGGTGCTCGATGCCAACCCGAAGAAAATCCAGGCCACGCGCCAGAATGGGGAAATCATCGAAATCACCGGCGACGGCCTGAAACCGGCTCAATCGGGTTTGTCTGACAAGGCCGCAGCCAACATCAAAATCCGGCGTGGCGCGGTGATCAGGGTGGTGCTGACACCCAAACAGACCTGGGAAATCACCCAGTTGCCGGAAGTTGAAGGCGCGTTCGTCGCGATTGACCCGCGCGACGGCGCGATCAAGGCGATGGTGGGTGGCTTTGACTTTGCCAAAAACAAGTTCAATCACGTCACACAGGCATGGCGCCAACCCGGGTCAAGCTTCAAGCCTTTTATTTACTCCGCAGCACTGGAACATGGCGTCACACCCGCCACCGTGATCAACGACAGTCCCTTGTTTTTCAGCGCTGGCGTCACTGGGGGACAGGCGTGGGAGCCCAAAAATTACGATGGCAAGTTTGAAGGCCCGATGACCATGCGCCGTGGTTTGGCCAAGTCGAAGAACATGATCTCGATCCGCATCCTGCAAACGGTGGGTGCCCAGAATGCACAGGACTGGGTCACCCGGTTTGGTTTTGAGGCTGACAAACACCCCGCCTACCTGACCATGGCGCTGGGAGCGGGCTCCGTCACCCCGATGCAGATGGCCACTGCGTACTCGGTGTTTGCCAATGGCGGTTACCGGGTCAACCCATGGCTGGTGACGAAAGTTACCGATCAGAAGGGCAAGGTGCTGCTGCAGACGCAAGCACCTGCCATGGATGAGTCCATGCGTGTCATTGATGCGCGCAACGCTTTTGTCATGACCAGCCTGCTTCAGGAAGTCACCCGCAGTGGCACGGCAGCTTCGGCCCAGGCCAAGCTCAAGCGACCCGATTTGTACGGGAAAACCGGGACCACCAATGACTCGATGGACGCCTGGTTCGCCGGCTACCAGCCCACCTTGGCGGCCATCACCTGGATCGGCTACGACACCCCGAAAAAACTGGGCGACCGGGAAACCGGCGGCGGCTTGAGCTTGCCGGTGTGGATTGAGTACATGGCATTTGCACTGAAAAATGTGCCAGTGACCGAACCTTCGGCGCCTGAGGGCGTGGTCAACACAAACGGTGAGTGGTTTTACACCGAATACGCTGCAGGCACCGGTGTTTCTGCACTTGGCATGAATCACAACGGTGACGCAGATCAACCACAAGTCATTGAACTGCCACCTGCCGACGAGAAAAAGAGGATCTTGGACTTGTTCAAAAACTGACGGCGTGAGGCAATGCAGCCAGGCACCACGCCAACGTGTCACATGGAAAAGCGCAATGTCATGCCAGCCTGGTCACTGGCATAACGTGACAAGGACGCAAAAAACTCGCCTTGGCCCTTGGTATCCAGCCATTGTTGACCATCAAACTGATAGTGGAAACCACCACACTTCGCTGCCAGCCAGATCTCGTGCAACGGTTTTTGCAGATTGATCACAATCTGGCTCCGGTTGGCAAACACCAGAGTGATCATGCCGCCAGTGCGCTGGTTGTCGATGTCAGCCTGTGTGTCATCATTGATGCGGTCACAACTGGCCTCGACACCTTTCAGAACGCGTTCAGCCAAATCCATGAATTCTGAGTCGATCATTACAATTTCACCATGCAGTTGATTCCTCAAATTCTAGCCCGCGCCGTTGGTCTTGGCGTCAGCGTGGCGGCGCTGGCCGGCTGTGGTCAGCAGGGGCCACTTTATTTACCTGACACCGGAGGTGCGTACCGTGCCACCCTGCCGCAATCTTTGCTGCCAGCGTCAGCGCCCCCCAAATCACCCGCCCGAACCGCAAGCGCCGTCTCCGAACCCCAAGTTCGATGAGTGCCGCTTTATGAAAGCTCGCTTTCAACGCCATGAGGCACAGCCAATTAAAAAAGGTCTACAAGCGATTTTTATACAAATAGCGCCACCATCGCCAAGCCAACAAGGCGGCCAGTACAGCGGCGTACAGCGCCACTTCGGCAAAGTCGTTTTTGCCTGCGCGCATCCAGAAGAAATGCAGAATCGCCAGACCAGCCACCAGGTACACCGTCTTGTGCAA
>CAISLL010000062.1 GCA_903886165.1 uncultured beta proteobacterium
AGGATGCGTGGGTCAGTCAAACCAGTATCGGCCAAAGCACGCAAGGCTTCCTTGTGCAGGGTTTGCGCGTAGACACGGGCACCATCCAGCCCCATCAACGACACATAGGTGGGCTTGTCTTGCTCTGCATCCTTGCCGGCAGTCTTGCCCAGCGTACAGGAGTCGGCTGTGACATCCAGAATGTCATCCACCACCTGAAACGCCAGCCCGATGGCCGCGCCAAAGGTCTGCAGTGCGGCCCGAGTGGCCGGCGCGGCCTCGCCGCAGGCGGCCCCCATCATCACACTGACCTGCAGCAAGGCACCGGTTTTCAGGCGGTGCATTTCGCGCAGCTGGTCTTGTGTGAGTTGCAAGCCAACGCTGGCCAGGTCAATGGCTTGCCCGCCCGCCATGCCGGCGCAGCCGGCGGCACGCGCCAACAGGCGGCACAGCAAGGCTTGCCGGGCCGGGTCAACCCGCGTGCCTTCGGGGGTGAGCAACTCAAACGCCAGGGCCTGCAAAGCGTCACCGGCCAGCAAAGCGCTGGCCTCGCCAAACTGCACGTGCACGGTCGGTTTGCCGCGGCGCAGCACATCGTTGTCCATGCAGGGCATGTCGTCGTGAACCAGTGAGTAGGCATGGATCAGCTCCACGGCACAGGCCGCACGCAAAGCGGTTTCAGCAGGCATCTGGTTGGCGGAATCGGGGTCGGCAGCGCCCCGTCGGGCGATTTCGTCGTCCCACTCTTCGATTGGCAAGTAGTCATGAACCAAGCCGCTGCTGACAGCTTCAAACGCAGCCAGCACCAGCAGTGGACGCAAGCGTTTGCCACCGTCCAACACGGCATAACGCATCGCAGCCATGAGGTCCGCCGGTGCGTGGTGCTCCAGGTCGGCCGATGCATCCACACTGACCCATTGGTTCAGCGCGCGCTCCACCCGTTCAAGCTGGGTTCCGATCCAGCCATTCAAGTCCAAGGGGGCAGGCAGGTTTACTCGGGTGTCCATGTTTTGAGGGTGCCCATGTCGAGCAGTTTGACCTGATTTTCAACCGACTCAAGGCGGTCACGGCAAAATTTAAGAAGTTCGGCACCACGCTGGTATTGGGTCAGCAGATGCTCCAGCGGCATGTCGCCAGACTCCAGTCTGGCCACCAGTTGTTCCAGCTCTTGCAAGGCAGCCTCGTAACTGGTCGGCACAGCGCTGTGTTTGGAGGCGGTCGCCATAGATTGCTTCACTCCCGGGATCAAAACCGTGATTTTAGGCGCTGTCAAAAAGCCACCGCTACAATCCATCCTCTTTGCGCCAGCCCAGGCTGGTTTCTTTTGTCTCGCATCCGGCGTCAGCCTGGTGCATCTCCCTGTGGGGAGTCTTTAGGTCAGGTCACCCATGTCTGATTTAAGTCTTCAACTGCAGCAGGCCACCGGCCAACTACCAGTTTCAAGCTATTTCGATCCCGCGCTCTACCAGCGCGAGTTGCAAACCCTGTTCCAGCGGGGACCACGCTACGTGGGTCATGCGGGAAGTGTGCCCAACCCCGGCGACTACGCCACGCTGGCCTTTGAAGGCGAAGGCCGCGCCCTGGTGCACACGCCAAAAGGTGCTGAGCTGGTCTCTAACGTGTGCCGACATCGGCAAGCCCTCATACTCAAGGGCCGCGGCTCGCTGCAGGGCAACGCCGCAGGCAACATCGTCTGCCCGATCCACCGCTGGACCTACAGCACCGGGGACACCGCTGGCCAGACACCGGCGGGCAAGCTCATTGGCGCACCGCATTTCCCGGTGGACCCCTGCCTGAACCTGGGCAACTACCCCTTGCGCGAATGGAATGGCTTGCTGTTTGAAGACAACGGCCGCGACATTGCCACCGATTTGGCAAGCCTGGGTGAACGCGCCGCGCTGGATTTTTCTGGCTATGTGCTGGACAAAACCGAGTTGCACGAGTGCAACTACAACTGGAAAACCTTCATTGAGGTCTATCTGGAGGATTACCACGTGGGTCCGTTCCACCCGGGGCTGGGCCACTTTGTGACCTGTGACGACCTGCGCTGGCAGTTTGGTGAGCAGTTTTCGGTGCAAACCGTGGGCGTCTCCAAGGCCTTTGGCAAACCGGGTTCACCCACCTACCAGCGCTGGCATGAGGCGCTGCTGAAGTACCGCGGCGGTGTGCAACCTGAGCGCGGCGCCATCTGGCTCACCTATTACCCACACATCATGGTCGAGTGGTACCCGCACGTGCTGACGGTGTCCACACTGCACCCGATCGGGCCTCACAAGACCCTCAATCAGGTCGAGTTCTTCTACCCGGAAGAAATCCATGCCTTCGAGCGTGAGTTTGTCCATGCCCAGCAAGCCGCCTACATGGAAACCTGCATCGAAGACGACGAGATCGGCGAGCGCATGGACGCCGGCCGCAAAGCGCTGCTGCAGCGTGGTGACAACGAAGTCGGGCCCTATCAGAGCCCGATGGAAGACGGCATGCAACACTTTCACGAGTGGTACCGGCGCCAGATGGGGCCGGAAGGCCTCTAGAGATGCTATTTTTTCAGTAGCTAATTGCATTTTAATTACAAGCTCTAGCGCCCATTTGTTTATGAATTCATAGCCATGCAAGCGCTTTGGATGGTAGCGGCCGCCTTCCTTTTTGCCAGCATGGCAGTCGGCATCAAGGTGGTTTCCGTCAGCTTCAGCTTACCCGAACTGTTGTTTTACCGGGGACTGGTCAGCGTGATCTTCATGGGTGTGGTGATGCGCGCGCGTGGCACACCCCTGACCACACCGGTGCCCTGGATGCACGCCTGGCGCGCCGTGATTGGCGTGTTTTCACTGGCCACCTGGTTTTACGCGATTGCCCATTTGCCGCTGGCCACCGCCGTGACCCTCAACTACATGAGCGGCGTCTGGGTGGCCGCGTTTGTCGTTGGCGGCGCCTTGCTGTACGGTCAAAGCAACCGCCAGGGGCCGCTGATGGCCACCGTGCTGGCGGGTTTTGCCGGGGTCGTGATGATGCTGCGCCCCACACTCGACCAGAACCAGTTGTTTGCCGGCTTGGTGGGCCTGCTGTCAGGCATGGGCGCGGCGATGGCGTATTTGCAGGTGACAGCCCTGGGCCGCATCGGCGAACCCGAAGGACGCACCGTGTTTTATTTTTCAGCCAGCACCGCCTTGGCCGGGCTGGCCGGGGTGGCCTGGAGCGGCTTCACGCCCTGGCAGCAAGTGAGCTGGCAGGCCGCCGCCTGGCTGGTGCCGATTGGTGTGCTGGCCTCGTTGGGGCAATGGTGCATGACACGCGCCTACAGCCGTGGCGCCACGCTGCTGGTGGCCAACCTGCAATACGCCGGCATTGTGTTTGCCGCGTTTTACAGTCTGGTGTTGTTTGATGACCAGATCCCGCTGATTGGCTGGGTCGGCATGGCGCTGATTGTGGCAAGCGGTGTCGCCGCCACCGTGCTGCGCACCCGCGCCCTGCCCAACACGCCCGCAGAAGAACATTGACATACCAGAAAGGCCAAGACACCCATGTACACCACCTTGATTTCGGTCCCCCAATTGCATGCCCTGATGGCCAGCGGCCAGCCGCTGATGGTGTTTGACTGCAGCTTTGAGCTGATGAAGCCCGCCGAAGGCGATGCCCAGTACGCCGCCAGCCACATCGCCGGTGCGGTGCGCGCCAATCTGGACCGCCACTTGAGTGCCAATGACGAAGCGGATACCGCCAGCGGTGGCCGCCACCCGTTGCCCTCGCGGGAGGCATTTGCGGCCTGGCTCGGCAGCACGGGCCTGACACCAGATATGCAAGTGGTGGTGTATGACCGCCAGGGCGTGAATTATTGCGGGCGGCTGTGGTGGATGCTGAAATGGGCCGGGCATGAAGCGGTAGCAGTGCTGGATGGCGGTCTGCAGGCCTGGCAGGCAGCCGGTGGCGCCGTGGCGTCAGGTGTTTCCACGGAATTTCAGGCATCAAATTACCTTCTGGCCCCTGTATTTGCTAAGTTGGTAGATACCAATACGGTAGCAAGCCAGTTGGCGCGGCCAACTCAAACCATTCTGGACGCGCGCGCCACACCACGTTTTCGAGGTGAAGTCGAGCCGCTCGACCCGGTGGCAGGGCACATTCCCGGCGCATTGAACCGGCCGTTTCAACAAAACTTTGATGCCAACGGCTTCTTCAAGCCTGCCCATGAATTGCGCACCGAATTTGACGCGCTGCTGGCCGGCCGCGACCCGGCCAGCGTGGTACACCACTGCGGCAGCGGCGTCAGCGCCCTGCCCAACCTGATTGCCATGGAAGTCGCCGGCCTGGGCCGCACTGCGCTTTACGCCGGCAGCTGGAGTGAGTGGTGCAGCGACCCACAGCGCCCGGTGGCTCAAGGCTGAGGGCAGGCGTGGTCATGCGCACCACCCATTTGCTTTACCTGCACGGCTTTCGATCTTCGCCCCAATCCGCCAAGGCGCACCTGACCGCAGCCACCGTGGCCAGCCGCTACCCCGGCGTGACTTGGCTGTGCCCCGCGCTGCCACCCTCACCCAAACAGGCCATGGACGAGGTGTTGCAGTCGATTG
>CAISLL010000063.1 GCA_903886165.1 uncultured beta proteobacterium
TAATCCACTTCTTGAAACGCCTCGCGGTCACGCGTGTCGCTTGCCACGTCACCGACAAACAACACCATCGGAGTGGAGTCCTGAAACGCGGTGTGCACACCAATCGAGGCATTGGTCGCACCTGGTCCACGGGTCACGAAACAGATGCCCGGTCGGCCGCAGAGCTTGCCGTGGGCTTCAGCCATGAAGGCAGCGCCACCTTCATGGCGGTTGATGATGAATTGAATCTGGTCACGGTAGAGGTGAAATCCATCCAGCACCGCCAGATAACTTTCGCCCGGCACACCAAACGCGTGGGTGACACCTTGTTCGACCAGACACTGCACCAGCAGGTGGCCACCAATTTGAGGAAGTGGAGATTCAGTCATGCCTGTATTGTGCCGACAAACATTCTCCCTCCCACGCCGCCCCACACCCAAAACCGGTACCGCTCAAACCTGGCCTTGATCCCGGCATATCTGCAGGAGTAAGGGTTTTCCCCGATTCTTTTGACTTTAATCAAAGCAATTGCTGATGGACTGTTTAGTATTACATCATTACTTTCGAATATGCAGAAATATCCATCAAGAGGTCAAATACCATGACACAGTTCAGCCGGATCGCGCTCAAGGCATTGCATGCTGGGTGCATGGGATTGGTGATGGTGGCCTTGGCCCATGCCCAGACCGAGCCACCAGAACCCAAACCCGTCAAACTAAATACCACGGCGGACCACAGCAAGTTCAAGGAACTCCAGCGCCAGTTCAACTCCGGGCCGGAAGTCACCAAAGCCTGTCTGTCTTGCCACACAGAGGCGGCAGGCCAGATTCACCGCACAAAGCACTGGAAATGGGAATACAAAAGCCCTGAAACCAACCAGGTACTCGGCAAGAAGAATGTCATCAACAACTTCTGCATTTCAATTGCCTCCAACGAAGCCGCCTGCAACAGCTGCCACATCGGTTACGGATGGAAAGACGCCAGCTTTGACTTCAAGTCCGAGGAAAACGTCGACTGCGTGGTCTGCCATGACACTACGGGCAACTACCGAAAACCTTCCGGACTTGCGGGCAACGTGGTCACCCAGGACATGGAATTTCCGCCTGGATCAGGCAAGATACTGAAGGCCATTGACCTCGGCAAGATTGCCCAAAAAGTCGGCAAATCCAGCCGTGACACTTGCGGCGCCTGCCACTTCAACGGTGGTGGTGGCGACGGCGTCAAACATGGCGACATGGACAGCTCTCTGGCCGCACCTGAAAAGGCGGTGGATGTGCACATGGATGCATCCGGCCTTGACTTCACTTGCGGCACCTGCCACAAGACTTCCAGCCATGACGTGGCCGGCAGCCGTTACTCCCCCACGGCCAAAGATGCCAAGGGTGCCCACCTGCGCGGCGCCAGTGACAACGGTAACCCGGCCACTTGTGTCTCATGCCACGGCACTGGCCCGCACAAAAAAGATGTGCGCCTGAACCAACATGCCACCAAACTGGCTTGCCAGACTTGCCATATTCCCGAGTTTGCCCGTGGCGGCATTGCCACCAAGATGAACTGGGACTGGTCGACGGCTGGCCAGCGAGATGCCAAAGGTGAGCACATCGTGCGCAAGGACGCCAAGGGCCACATCACCTACGAATCACGCAAGGGCGACTTTGTGCTGGCTGAAAACGTCAAACCCACTTATGTGTGGTTCAACGGCCAGGTCAACTACACACTGAAGACCGACAAGTTGGATATGACGGCCGAAGTGACCCGCATCAATACATTGGGTGGCAGCCCCACCGATGGCAAGTCAATGATCTGGCCAATCAAGCGCTTCGGCGGCAAACAACCCTATGACACCGTCAACATGACCTTGCTGACACCTCATACAGCCGGCAATGACGACACCGGGTACTGGAAGAACCTGGAATGGGACAA
>CAISLL010000064.1 GCA_903886165.1 uncultured beta proteobacterium
GGTCTGCAATCAACGCCAGCTCGTGTTCTAGCTGCTGCTGCACGCTGGCAGGCACGCCTTGTGGGTAACGTTTGTCGGCGCCTTCAAAGGTGTGCTGGCGCAGGGTTTGGCTGGGGGGCAAGCCGGGCAACACAGCTTCCAGCGGGTACTGGTAGCGCAATTCGTCCAGGCTGAATGCGCATCTTGAGGCCACCGTGATCGTGTTGGCCAACAACTCGGGCGGGTAGATTTTGGCCAGACGCGCACGGCTGCGCAAGTGCGCTTCGGCATTGGCCTGCAGGGCAAGGCCACATGCGGCCACAGGCTGGCCCAGCCGCACCGCGGTGAGCACGTCTTGCAGCGGCTTGCGTGAACGCACGTGCATCACCACCCCACCAGCTGCCACCAAGGGCACGCCACTGCGCGTTGAGATGTGTTGCAAGCGCTGCAACTGCAAGGCGTCAGCCGGCCCCAGCAACAATTCAACGCCTAGCCAGCAATTTGTGCCAAATATACCTCTAGCCCTTATAGCTATTGCACAAGCAGCTATTACATCAATAGCCTCAGGAAACACCAGCAGCAGCTCACAAGCGCACAGCTTTTGCCAACTGGCGTCGCCCCAGCGCACCTGGTACTGCCCTTTGGGCGCACTGCGCCGGGCCAAAGTTATGAACTCGCACAAATCACCCCAGCCATGGAGGTCATGCGCCAAGGCAATAACGCTGAAGCTCAGACCGGGTGCCGCGGCAACACCCTCCAGCGGCACCACAAATTCAGCCCCCGGCAGCAGCTTCAGGCCGTGTTTTTTAGCCTCAGTGTGGGCGCGCACCATGCCTGCCACGGAACACACATCGGTGATGGCCAAGGCGCTGTAGCCCAGCGCAACTGCGCGCGCCACCAGTTCTTCGGGTTGGGACGCACCCAAGCCAAAACTGAAATTGCTGCGGCAATGCAACTCGACGTAGGCCACACCACTTGGCGCGAAAGGAGTCTGGGACACATCGGCGGTGGAAGGCATGGAAGAGCTTCAAAATACTGATTATAAAAACAGTATTTTGAAGCTGTTTGGTCTGGCACGCTGGGGGAGAACATTTGTCAGTCAACCGGCAGTTGACAGGTTAAGACCCGTTGCGGACAGCCAAATTGCCGGACAGCAGTCATCCAAATCATCTGATTTTGACGTTAACGTTCAAGTAGGCGACTGGCCGCACAGCCTCTGTTGTGCGATAGCATTCGACGACTTTATATGGAGGCGCGCATGATGAGGATACGATTTGGTTTGGTTGCGGCTTTGCTCCTGACTGTGATGCAGGTCTGCGCACAACAACAGGCCTCGTCGGCCACTTACGACGCGGCGATGGCAGCCCGACTCGGCGCCGATGACTATGGCATGAGGAGCTACGTTCTGGTTGTTTTGAAGACCGGACCGAACAAGATACCACCGGGCGCCGAGCGAGATGAGATGTTTCAAGGACATTTTGCGAACATGAAGCGACTTTCCGAGGCCGGTAAGCTTGTACTGGCTGGTCCATTCGATGGCGTGGATGGTTGGCGCGGGTTGTTTGTATTCGCCGTGAAAGAGATAGATGAAGCCAAGCAGCTGGCCGCCACCGATCCAGTGCTGGTGAAGGGTGAAATGATTGCCGAATACCACAAATATTTCGGTTCTGCCGCGATCATGATCATTCCGGAAGTTCACGAAAAACTTGCGAAGAAGCGGTTTTGAATTGAAGCAGTCGGTGTTCTCGGTCGCCTAACGAACGAAAGTGACTTCATCATTGATGGCTCCAAGGCACTGCGCTCGGGAATCGAGCAGTTGTGCGGCAAGGACGCCAAAGTCCAGCGCTGCCGCATTCACAAGATTCGCAACGTCACGGAGCGACTTCCAAAGGACCGCGCCGAGCAGGTGCGCTGGTTGATGAAGCAGGCCTTCAAGCTCGATACAACAGCGGGCAAGCTGCGTCTGAAAGATTTGGCACGGAGCCTAATGTTAATAAATAAGATAGCACCCTGAGCTTTCCCCATAAGTACAAGTGACCAATTTGTCACTTATCTCTACCCCGTAGCGCCCCGAAACACCAGCCGTTTCCCCCAATTGCCAAAATCATCCACCACGGTAAACACCGCCGGGATCACCAGCAGGCTCAGCACGGTGGAGGTCATCAGCCCGCCGATCACGGCCACGGCCATCGGGCTTCTGAAACTGGCGTCTGCCGCACCCCAGCCCACGGCAATGGGCAGCATGCCGGCACCCATGGCCAGGGTGGTCATGACGATCGGGCGGGCGCGTTTGTGACAGGCGTCCAGCAGTGCGTCCATGCGGCTCAGGCCATGGTCACGCTGCGCCACGATGGCGTATTCCACCAGCAAAATCGAGTTTTTGGTGGCAATGCCCATCAGCATGATCAGGCCAATGAGTGAGGGCATCGAGAAGCTCTTGCCGGTCAGCAGCAGCATCACAAACGCGCCACCCAGTGACAGCGGCAGCGCCGTCAAAATGGTGAACGGGTGCAAAAAGTTTTTGAACAGCAACACCAGCACGATGTAAATACACATCACCCCGGTCAGCATGGCCAGACCAAAGCTGGCAAACAGTTCACCCATCACCTCGGCATCACCCAGCGCCAGTTGTTTCACCCCTGCCGGCAGCGACTGGATGCTGGGGAGTTTGTCCACCGCTTCGGTCACGTCGCCCAAGGGCGCGCCAGACAGTTCCACCTCAAAGGTGATGTTGCGCGCGCGGTTGAGCCGGTCGATCACGGCCGGGCCACCGGTCATCTCCAGTGTGGCCACCTGGCTGAGCATGACCGGGCCACGGGCACCGGGCACGGCCAGGCGGCCCAGCAGCGAAAGATCTTGCCGGGCAGTGTCAGCCAGCTTGACCACAATGGGCACTTGCCGCTGGCTGAGATTGAGCTTGGCCAGACCGGCGTCATAGTCACCCACGGTAGCCATGCGCAGTGTGTCGGCAATGGCGCTGCTCGTCACCCCAAGATCGGCGGCGCGGGCAAAGTCAGGGCGCACCGCCACTTCAGACCGGATCAGGCTGGCGCTGGAGGCAATTTGGCCCAGGCCGGGGATCGTGCGCAGGTCTTTTTCCACCGCCGTGGCAGCAGTTGCAAGTGCATGCGGGTCTTCACCGGTGAGCACCAGCAGGTATTTCTCACCACTGCCGCCCAGGCCCACCTTGCTGCGCACGCCGGGCAGCGCGCCCAAGGCGGTGCGAATCTCGTTTTCAATGCCTTGTTTGCGTGGGCGCTGGCCGCGCTCGGTCAGCAACACGGTAAGTGTGGCCTTGCGCACCTCGGCCGCACCCTGTGGCGCAAAAGGGTCAGAGCCGGCCGCCCCGCCCCCCACGGTGGTGTAGACACTTTGCACATGCGCGACTTGGGTCAGCAACTGGCGGGCGGCTTCGGCCATGTCACGGGTTTGGGCCAGCGTGGCACCGGGTGGCAGCTCGATGTTGACCTGGGTTTGGGAATTGTCATCGGGTGGGATGAAGCCTTTGGGCAGCAGCGGAATCAGCATCAGGGAGCCAACAAAAAACGCCAGCGCGGCGGCCATGGTGAGCCAGCGGTGCTTCAAGGCCCAGCCGCTCCAGACCAGGTAACGCGCCATCCACCACGGCTCTTTGTGGGCCTGGGTGCTGCGTTTCATGACGTAGGCGGCCATCATGGGGGTGAGCGCACGCGCCACCACCAGTGAGGCAAACACCGCAAGTGCCGCGGTCCAGCCAAATTGCTTGAAAAATTTGCCCGGTATGCCAGCCATGAAGGCGGTCGGCAAAAACACTGCAATCAGGGTGAACGTGGTGGCAATCACCGCCAGTCCAATTTCGTCAGCGGCTTCCATGGCCGCCTGGTAGGGGGTTTTGCCCATTTGCAGGTGGCGCTCGATGTTTTCCACTTCCACAATGGCGTCGTCCACCAGCACACCAATCACCAATGACAGCGCCAGCAGCGTCACCACGTTGATGGAAAAACCAAGGTAGGCCATGCCAATAAACGCCGGGATCACCGACAGCGGCAGCGCCACGGCCGACACAAAGGTGGCGCGCCAGTTGCGCAAAAACAGCCAGACCACAATCACGGCCAGAATCGCGCCCTCATACAGCAGGATCATGGAGCCATCAAACTCCTCCTTGACCGGGGTGACAAAGTCAAAGGCTTCGGTGAGTTCCATGTCGGGGTGCTGAACTTTGAGTTCCTGCAACACCAGCTTGACAGCGGCACCCACCTCAACCTCGCTGGCGCCTTTGCTGCGGGTAATCTCAAACCCCACCACCGGCACGCCATTGAGCAAGGCGGCAGCGCGTGGCTCGGCCACAGTGTCTATGACGCTGGCCACCTGGTCCAGGCGAATGTGGCGACCGTCACTCAGGGTCAGTTCAATCTGTGCCAGTTCAGCCACGGTTTTAACGGTCGCCAGGGTGCGCATGGGTTGCTCACTGCCACCGATGTCGGCACGGCCCCCGGCAGCATCCAGCTGCACCTGGCGCAGTTGGCGCGAAATGTCGGACGCGGTGGCACCCAATGCCTGCAGCTTGAGCGGGTCAAGCGCCACCTCGACCTGACGGGTGACACCGCCCACGCGGCTGATGGCGCCCACGCCTTTGACCGACAGCAGGCGACGCGTCAGGGTGTTGTCGACAAACCAGCTCAGGGCCTCGTCGTCCATGCTGGGCACGCGCACGGCATAGGCCAGGATGGGCGCACCGGCCAGGTCCATCTTGCGCACCACGGGGTCGCGCACGTCGGTGGGCAGGTCACCACGGGCACCCTGCACGGCGCTGCGCACGTCGTCCACGGCTTCTTGTGTGGGTTTTTCCAGGCGGAATTCAGCGGTGATGGTCACGCCGCCGTCTTGCACCTTGGTGTAGATGTTTTTCAGGCCCGACAGCGGCGCAATGGCGTTTTCCAGCTTGCGCGCCACTTCGGTTTCCAGCTGCGCCGGTGCGGCCCCGGGCAAGGCGGCCGAGATGGTGATGGTGGGCAAGTCCAGGTCCGGGAACTGCTGCACCTTCATGGCGTTAA
>CAISLL010000065.1 GCA_903886165.1 uncultured beta proteobacterium
AAAACGTGCCTTGAGCTGTTCACTGACCTGCTGCTGCAGGGTGATGCGCGGGTCAAACATGACACGCAGCAGGCCCATGATGGCCAGCTCCTTGTTCAGATTGGCGTGCACCTGTTTGATGGTATTGACCAAATCGGCCAGGCCTTCCAGCGCAAAGTATTCACACTGCATTGGCACAATCACACCATGGGCGCAGCACAGGCCATTCAAGGTCAGCAGGGACAGGCTGGGCGGACAGTCGATCAGGACAAAGTCATAAGCGTCACCCACTTCGGCCAACGCCGCCTTGAGGCGTTTTTCACGGCGCTCCAGTTCGACCATTTCGACCTCGGCCCCGGCAAGTTCGCGGTTGGCACCCAAAATGTCATAACCGCAACCGGCATCAGACAACTTGCTGCTTTGCACCCGCGCCTCCGCCACCGAGGCGGATTCCAGCAAAACGTCGTATACGGTGAGCGCAAGTTTGCGCTTGTCCACGCCTGAGCCCATGGTGGCATTGCCCTGCGGGTCCAGGTCAACCATCAACACCCGCTGCCCCGCCTTGGCCAAACCTGCCGCCAGATTGACCGTGGTGGTGGTCTTGCCCACGCCACCTTTTTGATTGGCAATGCAGAAAATTTTGGCCATGACTTACTTCACTCAGAGAACATTAAAAACAAAACAGACAAATGTTTCACGTGAAACAACATATGCCCAAACTAACGCGACAGTGCCAGTTTGACACCAAACCCTATCAAAAACACGCCGGCCACTTTTTCAAGCACCCGTGAAATCATTGGATTGGCACGAACCTTCTCGGCCAGAAAATGGGTGAGCATGGTAGATGTGAGTCCATAAAGAAATGTCAGCACGGCAATGGTCGCGGCCATAAATGCATAGGTGACCAGGCCCTGCTGAGTGACCGGATCGACAAACAGTGGAAAGAACGCCATGTAAAACAGAATGGCTTTAGGATTGAGCACGGTGATCATCATTGCCTGTTTCAGGTAATGGTGCGGCTTGATGTTGAGCACCGGCGCAGCACCTGGTTTGGCCAGCAGCATTTGTGCACCCAACCATGCCAGGTAACCAGCCCCTATCCACTGCACCGCATTGAAGGCGTCAGGGTAAGCCGCCAGCAAAGCCGCCACGCCGGCCACCGCTGACCACATCAACACCTGGTCACCCAGAATCACGCCCAGGGTTGCGGCCAACCCACCACGAATGCCACCCTTGCTGGTAGAGGTGATCAGTGCCAGATTACCGGGGCCCGGCACCAACAGGAATACGAGAACGGTGACAACAAAGGTGGCGTAATCAGTGATGCCGAGCATTGGGTTCCTTGGTCTGGGGAGGAAGTGAGTTTACGTTGGAATTGTTAAAGCGTTAAAACCACGCTTTGTATCGGGTGCGATTCAGACTGATGTGGGCTTGTGAAGAAATCAAAGCCTTGCGTCAGACCTGGCATGGCGCTTCAAACCCGGCACGGCGACTGGGCGATGCGCATGCGGTTTTGGGGTGAAAACACACGCGAAATTGACGCAGTTGTATGCCAACGGTTGCCGACGCGCGCCTTTCACCCCAAAGCCCGGTCACATCGCCCAATCACCGTGCCTAGCGCTGTCCGGGAACAGAATTTCTGCAGTCAACGGCTCACATTCATTCGCGCCACCTCCAACCAAGCCAACTTCTGAATTCCCTTGCTAGCGTACCTGAGCGCTCGCAGAATCAGTCGGGTGATGTGCTTTGCGTAGGTAAAGGAGGAGGCCAAAGGCCGGGGGACACGAAGCAAAGCACATCGCCCGACTGATTTCACCACGGTCACAGTGCCCCCACGACAACCAATAAAACCACCGTCAACCAACCACAGCTGGGTGCATCCACACAATGCACCGCTCAGCCCCCAAACCCGGCACCATCAGTTGTTCCACGTGAAACACTTCCACCCCCAGCGGCAACGCAACGACTTCATCCGCCGGGTGTTTGCCCTTCATCGCCATCCAGACACCCTGCTCTGCCAACGCATTGACGGACCAGTTGGTGAAATCCAGCAAGGACGCAAAAGCACGTGAACTGATCACGTGGTACTTGTCGTTCAAACTTTCCACCCGCGCGTGAATACCGCGCAAGTTTGGCAGCTTAAGCGACACCGCCACCTGCTGGACGAAGGCCGCTTTTTTACCCACGGCATCCACACAGTCCACCCGAACGTCAGGACAACAAATGGCAATCACCACACCCGGCAAACCAGCACCGGACCCCACGTCCAGCAAACGCAACGCACCACCCGTTTCAGCATGCAAACCTAAATTGGTCAGTTGACGGCGCAGCGGCGCGACCACCGCCAGGCTGTCCAGCAAATGATGCGTGAGCATTTCATCGGGGTCACGCACAGCGGTCAGGTTGTAAACCTTGGTCCACTTCTGGATCAATGCCAGATAGTCCAACAGCGCCGTAACCTGCACATCGCTCAAAGCCAGGTCAAGCCCTGCCAGGCCGACACGAAGTTTGGATGCCAGGGCCTGCATCAGTCCACCGTACTTTCAGACGCATTCAACACAAAGCCCTTGAACTTGGTTTTTTTCAGATGAATGGTCAACAGCGAAATGGTGGCCGGGGTGATGCCGGAGATGCGCGAGGCCTGGCCCAATGTCTCAGGCTTGTGGCGGTTCAGCTTTTGGCGCGCCTCAATGCTCAAGGCAGTGACCTGCATGTAATCCAGGTCTTGCGGCAGACGCAGGTTCTCATAATGTGCGGCGCGAACCACATCGTCTTTTTGCCGGTCAATGTAGCCCGAGTATTTGGAGGTGATTTCCACCTGCTCAATCACCGTTGCCGCCAATGCAGCCGCGGGTGACAACACGCCTGTTTCACGTGAAACACCCACCGGCAATTCGGCTGTGGCGTACTTGCCTTCATTCAAAGACATCAAAGATTCATAGTTCACATCCGGCCGGCGCAACAGGTCGGCCAAGCTGTATTCGTGCTCCAGCGCCTTGCCCAAGACACGTTCAGCCTCGGCTGCCTCAAGGTTTTTGGGGCTGACCCAGATGCTGCGCAAGCGCTCTGTTTCACGTGAAACAGCGTCGCGTTTGCGGTTGAATGCCTCCCAACGCACGTCATCGACCAGGCCCAGTTGCCGCCCCACTTCGGTCAGGCGGGCATCGGCATTGTCTTCGCGCAGCTGCAACCGGAACTCGGCACGGCTGGTGAACATGCGGTAAGGCTCGGTGACACCCTTGGTGATCAGGTCGTCCACCAGCACACCCAAATAAGCCTCGTCACGGCCAGGCAGCCAGGTGTCACCCGCATAAGCCACCGCACCTGCCGCGCTGGCTTGTGCATTGCCACCGCCCGACGCACGTACTTGCAGCGCAGCGTTGATGCCGGCAAACTAACCTTGGGCGGCCGCCTCTTCGTAGCCTGTGGTGCCATTGATCTGACCGGCAAAAAACAAGCCATTGATGGCGCGGGTTTCAAAGTTGCCCTTGAGTTGGGTCGGGTCGAAGTAGTCGTATTCAATGGCATATCCGGGCCGCAAAATGTGTGCGTTTTCCAGCCCGGGCATGGTGCGAACCAGTGCATACTGAATGTCGAACGGCAGGCTGGTGCTGATGCCGTTAGGGTAATACTCGTGTGTCGTCAAGCCTTCGGGCTCCAGAAAAATCTGGTGGCT
>CAISLL010000066.1 GCA_903886165.1 uncultured beta proteobacterium
GAGGTGCATCTGGGCTCGTGGCGGCGCGTGGCCGATGACAACAACCGCTGGCTGACTTGGGACGAACTGGCCGACACACTCATTCCCTACGCGCAAGACATGGGTTTCACCCACCTGGAATTGCTGCCGGTGAGTGAGCACCCGTTTGACGGCTCCTGGGGTTACCAGCCGATCGGCATGTATGCGCCCACCTCCCGTTTTGGTGACGCGGATGGTTTTGGCCGACTGGTGGCACGCTGCCATGCGGTCGGCATCGGGTTGATTCTGGACTGGGTGCCGGCACACTTTCCGAGTGATGCACACGGCCTGGCCAACTTTGATGGCACCCATTTGTACGAATACGCTGACCCGCGCGAAGGTTTCCACAACGACTGGAACACCCTGATCTACAACCTCGGGCGCACCGAGGTCAGCAACTTTCTGGTCGGTAACGCCCTGTACTGGCTGGAGCGTTTTGGCGTGGACGGCCTGCGCGTCGATGCGGTGGCCTCCATGCTCTACCGCGACTACAGCCGCAAGGCCGGCGAGTGGATACCAAATGCATTTGGCGGGCGTGAAAACCTGGAAGCGATTGCCTTCCTGAAGCGCGTCAACGAGGTGGTGGGTGTCGAGTGCCCGCAAGCCATCACACTGGCTGAGGAGTCCACCGCCTTTCCTGCCGTGTCGCGCCCCACCTATGCCGGTGGCCTGGGCTTTCATTACAAATGGAACATGGGCTGGATGCACGACACCCTGGCCTACATGGCGCGCGACCCCATCCATCGTAAACACCATCAGGGCGAGATGACCTTCAGCCTGGTGTATGCCTTCAACGAGAATTTTGTGCTGCCGATCTCGCATGACGAGGTGGTGCATGGCAAGGGCTCGCTGCTGACAAAAATGCCGGGCGACCGCTGGCAACAACTCGCCAATGTGCGCGCTTTTCTGGGCTACATGTTTGGTCACCCCGGCAAAAAATTGCTGTTCATGGGCTGCGAATTTGCCCAGGAGCGCGAATGGAACCACGACCACAGTCTGGACTGGCATTTGCTGCAAGACCCGGCGCATGCTGGCGTGCAGCGCCTGGTGCGCGACCTCAACACGCTCTACCGCGCCACCCCCGCGCTGTACCAGCAAGACTTTGTGCCAGAAGGATTTGAGTGGATTGACCACAGCGACGCGGCCCGGTCGGTGCTGAGTTTTGCGCGCCATGGGCTGGAAGCCAACAGTTTCACGCTGGTGGTGTGCAACTTCACACCGCAGGTGCAACAGGCTTACCGGCTGGGGGTGCCAAAACCCGGCCTTTACACCGAGGTGCTCAACACCGATTCAAGGCATTACGGCGGCAGCAATGTGGGTACGCCCTTTGGCACCGCCACTGCAGAGCCCACCCCCTGGCATGGCAAACCATGTTCGGTCTTGCTCACACTCCCCCCCTTGTCAACCTTATTTTTTTCATGGAACGCTTGATCGCCACCGATCTGCGCGTCGGACACCCCTGGCCTATGGGTGCCCATTTTGACGGCCACGGCGTCAATTTTGCGGTTTTTTCAACCCACGCCCACAGCATGGAACTGTGCCTGTTTGATTCTGATGGCACCCAGGAATTGACGCGCCTGCCCTTGGTCGGGCATACCGTGGATGTTTGGCATGGTTATCTGCCGGGTGCACAGCCTGGCCTGATCTACGGACTGCGGGCCCACGGCCCATGGCGGCCAGACAAGGGCCACCGTTTTGACGCCAGCAAACTGCTGCTTGACCCCTACGCGCGGGAAATTGTCGGCAACTTCAGCTGGCGCGACGAGCACTTCACCACTGACCGCCATCACCCCGGGCACATGAACACCCGCGACAACGCGGCGCTGGCATTGAAAGCCCGTGTCACGAACGACCAGTTTGACTGGGGTGATGACGCACCGCCCGGCACCAGCCTGACCGACACCGTGCTGTATGAATGCCATGTGAAGGGTTTCTCAAAACTCAACCTGCACATTCCACACGAATTGCGCGGCAGCTATGCGGGTCTGTCCCACCCCGCCTCAATTCGCCATTTGAAGCAGCTGGGCATCACAGCAGTGAGCCTGCTGCCGGTGCATTACGCCCTCAGTGAAGAGCGCCTTGTCCGCCAGGGACTCAGCAATTATTGGGGGTACAACACGCTCGGGTTTTTCTGTGTCAGCACGGCGCTGAGCAGTGGCCTGGGTGGCCAGTCAGCGCGTGATGAATTTCGCCTCATGGTGCGTACCCTGCACGCTGCCGGCCTCGAAGTGATTCTGGATGTGGTCTACAACCACACGGCAGAGGCTGACGAGTTCGGCCCCACCATCAGCTTTCGCGGCCTCGACAACGCCAGCTATTACCGCTTGCCACCCGATCAGCCCAGCCACTACGAAAACTTCAGTGGCTGCGGCAATACCCTGAACCTGCGCCAGCCCAAAGTGCTGCAGATGGTGATGGACAGCTTGCGTTACTGGGTGCAAGACATGCACGTGGACGGTTTTCGGTTTGACCTGGCCCCCGTGCTGGGACGTACCGACACCGGGTTCAGCGCTCAGGCCGCCTTTTTTGCCGCCATGGCACAAGACCCGGTGCTGTGCCGCGTGAAAATGATCGCCGAACCCTGGGACACCGGGCCGGGCGGCTACCAGGTAGGCGGCTTTCCTCGCGGTTGGCTGGAATGGAATGACAAGTTTCGGGACTGCATGCGAAGCTTCTGGGTGCAAAGCGCTGCCATCGGAGACGCCCTGTCCACGGGATGCGACCGTGGCGACTTTGCCATGCGCCTGTGCGGCTCATCCGACCTGTTCCAGGAACGCAGGCGTGCCCCCGCAAAATCGGTCAACTATGTGGTGTCGCACGATGGTTTCACGCTGCGAGACCTGGTCAGCTACAACCAGCGCCACAACGAGGCCAACCTGGAAAACAACCGCGACGGGCACCACAACAACCTGAGCTTCAATTGCGGTCTGGAAGGCCCTACCGATGACCCCGATGTACGCAATTTGCGCGGGCGACTGGAGCGTGCGCTGTTGGCCAACACACTGCTGGCCCAGGGTACTCCCATGCTCTGCGCAGGCGACGAGTTTGGCCATACCCAAAAAGGCAACAACAACCCCTATTGCCAGGACAACACCACCACCTGGATGGACTGGTCAGCACAGGACACCGACCTGCTGGCATTCACGCAGCACCTGATCGCACTCAGGCACCGGCTGCAACCGTTTGCCAACCAGTGGTACAGCGGCATCGCCGATGTCAACGGGCTGTATGACGTGTCCTGGTGGAATTTTGACGGCAGCGTGTTACAGCGCGAAGCCTGGCATCAGCCTACCGCGCGCACGCTGGCATGCCTCATTGGCAAACCCGGTCGCTCGCCCTCCCCCTTGCTGCTGCTGTTCAATTCCAGCGCAAAAGCAGAAGCAGCCTTGCTGCCCAGCGGTCATTGGATGGCCTTGCTTGACACCTCGCACCCGCACGGCCAAAGCGCCTTGCAAGGCACTGGTGGCACCACATTGCCGGTCGCGGCACACAGTCTGGTGCTGCTGCAGAAAAGCCCCAGAGTCTGAGCGCCTGAGGCTTTGGTCGGCAAAGCGTCCACTACGGCATGCGACCGGTGTGCAACAGTTTTTAGCTATACATTAAATAGCTACCTGCGCTTTAACTTCAAGGCCTACAAGCCTTTTTCTCATGCAAAGCACTGCTTTGTCCTTGCTCAGCAGCACGGCCTTGTGCAGGACCGCCAGGTCGATGAATTTCTGATCATCCGGGTCCTTGCAGACCGCGCTGGCCCGCGGCGCGGAATCGACCAGTGTGGCCTGCCCGTCAAACTGCGCCAGCACATGTGCGGCAGTCACTTTGTAAAAAGCCATGCGCGGCAGGATTTTTGGGTAAGCCAGCACCCGCGCCAACTCATCCCGCATGGCCTTGGTGGCCAGCCACTGCAACTGGTTTGAGGCCAAGGCCTGCTTGAGCGACATGGCGGCGGGGTCAGAAAACACAAACGCATCCAGGACGACATTGGTGTCAAGGACCACCGGCGCGGAGAAGTCGGGGTCAGTGCTCACGATGCGACGGCTCTGTTTTTCCGGCCATTTTTCCGGCGACCATGTCAAAGCGGAACAAACGGCATTCAATCGGGCCGTTCCACATGGGCACGCGGCGGGTTTCTTTCAGGCGCATCTTGCCGGGCAGCTTGAGGTCGGGGGTGAGAATCCAGGCAGTCCAACCAGGGTAGTTTTTCTTCCAGTGACTGGCCAGCTGGTTGAAGAATTCACCCGACTCTTGCGTTTGCGGCAATTCTCGTGCGCCAAAGCGCGGCTGGTTGGCCTCGTCTTCA
>CAISLL010000067.1 GCA_903886165.1 uncultured beta proteobacterium
GCACTGGTTACCTGCCCTGCAAGGTTTGCAAAAATTATATGAATACCCTTGTTCCTGATGAAAAATCTCCAGCAAATTTGCTTTGTTCGCACCCAATTGGTGAAGCAACAAGGGTTCTAGATCAATTCCGGTTACCCTCTCCGGACATGAATGGTTGCTGGAAGTGGGCGTTGCAGCCGCTTCTCATCATGACACTGATCGGTTGCGCAAGTGATGGGCGGCAGGCGACTGAAATTGGACAATCAAACGTTACCTCCGCACTTCAGCAGCATCGCGAACGTACGATCCAGGCAGCTTGGGTTGGCAAACGCTACGACTCGTTGCATGAAGCTTTTGGTGAACCCAAACTCCAAATGAATATTCTTGGCTATCGTCCCCTGAAGACATCGCTGGCGATATATGGCATGCTGGACCAATCTTCAAATTGTGTGGACGCATTCACCATGGTCAAACTTGAAGACACCGGCGAGTGGGTGGTCGCAGATTACTTTTGCCGTTAGTACGCGGGTGCATCTGCATCCTTGAAGACCACGCAACGGTTACTTTAAATCGCCAACAACACTGGAATTTTGGCACTGACCCAGGCTACTTCGTATGGCAAGTCAGGCAAAGTGCGCTGCCCGTGTTGGCCACTCGCAAAAATGTGGGCTTGAACGTGCTTCCAGCACCACCGGAAGGCACGCCATGTGGATCATGGCATGACGCACATTCGACCTTGCCGTCATAAACGCGCACTTCCTGTTTCTCCATGTTGCTGTCGCCGTCATCAAAGAAAAACCTGGTTCCACGTTGACCACTTGGTTCGATTCCACACCGGTGCAGTGTCTGGCAAATTTGTGCTGTCGGGCGTATGGCAGTAAACACAAACATCCTGATAATCATTGCGGTAAGGATTCATGACTTGGCCAGCCGGTCCACCTACCGCTTGACTCTGGGTCATGTTGTGACGCGTGTTGGCAATGCTCCCCTGATTGGAAAATTTGGTTGGCAAATCGCCCGCTGACCAGCCAGCCGAGGCCACCATCCCCAAGAAAAGAAATGTTGAAATTATTTTTGTTGAACCACTCACCTGACACGCACCTTGAAAATAAAAGCTGTTAGCGTGAAAAATTTATCGCTTTCTGCTAGAAAAGCAATTTTCGCGCCTGACTCCCGAAGGTCGATGCTCTTTTCGAGGAACGATAGCCACAGTGGTAAAAATTGGCTCCTATCATCCGGTCAAGACACTAAACCGCTATCATAGTCGCCACTTCGTCTTGAGAGAGTTGGCATGAAATTAGCAGTTATTGCTTTCTTCCTTTTGTTTTTTGGCTTGACCAACTCGAGCCTGACGCAGACTTCGGCACCAGACAGCGGCAATCAAAAGCGAACACTGATTGAGCAAAAGATCCGGCTCATTGATATGCTGATCAACTCACCCGCGGCAAAGACTGCTGCCGCAAGTCGGGACCAAGAGTCCGCGAGACTGATAGAAGCAGGTCAAAAGACATTCGAAACTGCAAAGCAGGCCTACGCAGAGGATCGGCTGGACGACGCCAGCAAGTTGCTTGACGAAGCCCTCAAATCAGCCTCGTCAGCATCAAAAAAAATGACATCAAGAGGCGATGGACTTTCAGAAAGTGCCCAGCGAAAAACCTTCTCAGACATGGCCGACCAGATTGCGACTTATCGCGCATCCGTCGCCGATTTGACCCGCGACCAAAAGGTTGGCGCAGAAGCCACGCAACTGCTCTTGAAAATCGATGGACTGACTTCTGAGTCCAGAAGTTTGGCAGACAGCGGCCGGTTGAGCGATGCGAACAAAAAGCTGGCATCCACATACAAGTTGACGATCGAGGAAATCAGCCGACTGCGGGCCGGTCAAGAGGTCCTGATGTCACTCAAGTTTGACACCCCGGCTGATGAGTATGCCTACGAACTCAAGCGATTTTCCAGCACGGCAACATTGGTCGACATGATGATTGCCGAGGGTCGTGCCGAGGGCCAAAAACGCAACTTGGTTGATGGATTGGTGACAGAAGGCAACAAGCTGAAGTCCAACGCTCAAAATGCAGCGACTGCACAGCAGCACAAGGAGGCTGTGGCCCTGATGGAAAAGGCGGTCGGCCAACTGAACAAGGCACTTCAGTCCATGGGAATTCCCGTGTTTTAAAAAGGTAAGGGCATCATGCACAGACTTCGTCACTTCGTTCTGGCCTGCCTGTTGGGGTTGATGACCACTGTTTCGGCCGCGCAAACGGCTGACACGGAGATCTCCATCAATCTTGCGGGAGAGCAACGCATGCTCGCGCAACGTATCGCCAAGTTGTACAGCCAGGTGGGCCTGAATGTCTTGCCATCCATCGCCGTGAGCCAATTGGCTATTGCAACCAGTCGGTTTGAGAGCAACCTCAAAGCGCTTGTAACGGTGGTAGCGGGATCAACTGAAGCCACGTCACTTTTTAACCGCTTGACCGAAGAATGGCAGCGCCTGAGAAGTGCCGCGTCTGCACCAATCTCAAGCGCTGCAGCGGAGACATTGGCACGCCAGGCAGAAGTCGTTTTGGCAACTGCAGAGAATTTGACGCAGCTGATAACAAACCAGAAAAAATCAGACGCAGGACGCTTGATCAATCAGGCTGGCCGTCAACGCATGCTGTCGCAGCGTATCGCCAACTATTACCTTTTGCGCAGTTGGGGCGTGGATTCAGTTGTGGTTCAACAAAACCTGGAAGCATCCAGCAACGAATTTTCGGCAACGCTCACGCAGTTGATCGCGCGCAAGGACAATTCTGCAGAAATCCAGCGTGAACTTGAAGAAGTTTCCCAACAATGGGATTGGCTCAAAGCTTCGTTATCTGTAGAGGGTGCAAGTTCCTATCGCTTGATTGTGTCAGAGTCTGCAGACGCCATTCTTGACGCCACCGATCGCATTACCCGCCTTTACATCGAACAAAGCCGCCGCTAGGTTGTCATCAACACTTTTTTAGAAGAAGCAAATGAACCTGTCCCGCCGCACATTGATCAAGTCTAGCTCCGCCGCTCTGGGCCTTGCAGGCCTGCCTGCCGCAGTAGCTTGGGCACAAACAAAGTCCAAGCCCATTCATTTGACAACAGGATTTGTCGAGAAAGAACTCCGGCCGGGTGGGCCAATGGCCAATTTCTGGGGTTTCAACGGCAGCGTTCCCGGACCCGTGATGCGCTATCGAAAAGGCGACGCTGCCAGCATCATGGTCAGCAATGGCCTGAGCGTGGACACGGCCGTGCACTGGCATGGTTTACGTGTCCCAAATGCCATGGATGGGGTGCCAAATGTCACCCAACATCCGATCAAGCCCGGCGAAAACATGCTCTATGAGTACCGGGTGCATGATTCAGGAACATTCTGGTACCACCCCCATCAGTCGAGTTTTGAGCAAGTTCCGCGCGGACTGTATGGTGCATACATCGTCGAAGAAGACAAACCAATTGAAGTTGACCGCGAGGAAATATGGGTTTTGTCAGATGTCAAGATCAGCGCGAATGGGCGGCAAGTCGAGGATTTTGGACGCATTCTGGATCTGGCCAATGAGGGGCGAATCGGTAATCAGGTATTACTGAACGGAAATGCCGTTGGTGCCAACCAGAAGTTCGCCGTGCGCAGCGGTGAGCGGGTGCGTCTGAGGCTCGTCAATGCGGCCTCGGCAAGGATTTTCAATTTGAAACTTGCGGGCCACGGAATCACCGTCATCGCCTATGACGGACAGGCAGTTGAACCGCACGTTGTCGAGCAGGTCACCCTTGGACCGGGCATGCGGATTGATGTTGTCATTGACTTCATGCAAAAGGCAGGGACAATTTTTTCAGTGACTGATTCTGGACACCGTGGCGCAGGCGAGATCGCCCAGTTCGCGTACAGCAGCGAGAAGATGCTGCGTGACAAGCCAATGGCAGCACCGGTTCGCATCGCAGCCAACGCGATTGTTGCGCCAATTCTGAAACGTGCACAAGAGCACTTCATCATTTTTCAGGGTGGGATGCGCGGGGCACCAGTGATTGGCAACGTGGATGGGCAGCCCACCAAAACCCAGGAAATGATGGAAAAATATGGGCTTGCATGGACCATGAATTACACAGCCCAGCATGAGCATGCCCAGATGCACGAGCCTTTGTTTTCCGTCCGCAAAGGTGAACACATCTTGCTTCACATGATCAACAGCACTGACTTCGCGCATCCGATGCACCTGCACGGTCATTTCTTCAAAGTGCTTGCAATCAATGGTCAGCAAACACGTTTCCAAGAATGGCGCGATACCGTTTTAATGAACCCGCGTGACTCAATGGATGTTGCCTTTGTTGCTGACAATCCGGGTGAGTGGATGTTCCACTGCCACATTCTGGACCACGCTGCAGGTGGCATGATGGGAACGATTGCGGTTGAGTGAGTAGGAAAACCTTGTCGTTTTTCTCAATATCCGAGTGTTGAACTCGGTATTGACGCAAGTGTGAGAACAAACGTTGCGGTTACAATGCGCGCTCCGGTTGCCGGAAAAACCATATAAGGAGTTATAGATGGATCGTCGCAATATGATGAAAATGGCGGGTGCTGCATTGGCCCTGATCCCCGTGGTTGCTTTTGCTGCCAAGAACGATGCAATGCGTACTTCTACAAAGTACAAAGACACACCAGACGGTGACAAGAAATGCTCTAACTGCGCCCAGTTTGTTGCTGGCAAGTCAGACAAAGATATGGGCGGATGCAAAATTTACCCAGGTGACACCGAAGTGTCTCCTAACGGTTCTTGCATTGCTTGGTCCAAAAAAGCCTAAGTCGGTAGCAAGATTCAAAAAAAGGGCGCATCGGCGCCCTTTTTTGCTTATAACGCGCATTGGATCGATGATCTCAACAGAACATCATCAACGGGTTTCCAGTTCGTTTGCCCGGCGAAAAACCTCCACCTTGTTAAACAACTGGTCTACCACGTAAACTCGCCCGGTTTCGTCGACCGCGATACCACTCAACAAACCGTACCTGCCAGGATTGCTTGCTCCGCTACCTTCTCCAACTGCAAGCAACAACTGACCATCTGGCTGAAACACCTGAAAGTTGTTGAAACTGGCATCCGTCACATAGACATTCCCATCGGGGTCCACTGCGATGCCACGGGGTCTGGCAAGATTTCCAGGATAGACCCCGGGACGAACAAACGCGCGAATGAAGTTGCCCTCTCTGTCAAATGCCTGAACACGGAAGTTCCCAGAGTCGAGAACATAGAGACGCCCCTCACCATCAACAGTCGCCTGCAAGGGCACATTGAACTGACCATCTCCGCTACCCCGCGTACCGATGATCCTGAGTCTGGCTCCATCCTTGTCGTAAATCACAACTCTGTGGTTATTGCTTTCGTTGTCAGACCGATCCACCGCGTAAATCCGCGTCCCATCCCTGCTGACAGCTACGCCGGTCGGTCGCTCCAGATCTTCTGGGCCACCAATCACGCGCAAGAACAGGCCATGGCTGTCAAACACCATGATCTGGCGTCGCTTGGCGTCAGCAACATACACGTTGGACTGATCGTCCAACGCAATCCCGGAAGGCTTGGCCAGTGAATTGGGTGCGCGTTTTCCAAAGCGGAAAACACGCCGCCGTGGTACGTCAAACACCACGATCGTCTCTGTGCTGGTGTCCGTGACATAAATGCGCCCTTGGCGTGCAGCAATTGCCGCTGCTTTTTCAAATACAGGCCGATCCGATGGAGAGGCAACACCCGACAACTGACGAATCCACCTGTCTTTTTCGAGCTCGGGCTCAGCAACATCCGCGGGTGAACGCAATATGGTTTCATAAACAAAACGTGGCTGCTCAGGGGGCGGTGGCCAGACCAGAGGCCCCTTGAAAGTGCTGACAGGCTTTTCCGGCACTATCGAACAGCCCGGCAAAAGCGCCGCACAGATTGCCAATGCCAGCAGACTAAAGTAGCGATAAGAAAATATCAGGCCCATGCGGATTTACATCAACCAGAAGAAATCTACTGAAACCGATACACCCGCGTCAGCGACAACCCGGTGCCGGAAATCCATCAAGCAGAACGAAATCCTGTTGCAAGCTTCAAAAAGCTGTCGCGCTGGGCCGACAGTGTCTTGCTCGGACCATACAATTGAAGGGTGATTCGACCCACGGCGGTTTCCACCATGGCCACCATCAGGATTTGATCAGGTTTTGCTTCGCCGGTCGGCCCCATGCCAACACCGCGTGCGTAGGTTCCCTGCAACTCGACCAAGGTGACTTCCATGTCCCCACTCTTGCTGGTCGATACTTTAGCTGCAACCGCCTTTCCGTCACCGCCGGCAAATTGCGATGTCCAGCGCTCGATGTTTGCCTGATGGCTACCACCCTGCCCTGTCGGGAAGAAATAGGCCGCCAATTCGCCAGCTTCTGCTCCCGCAGCAGGAGGAACTGTAAACTGCGCCACCCGCATCGGGCTGCTCGGCTGAGAGGGCGTCCATGAGCCGGGAACAGATGACCCGAATCCTTGAATTACCAGCTTGTTGGATTGCTCAGCCGGTACTGCTGCCGTTGGCTTATTGGAGTCGGTAGGTGCGCTGGACTGCCCACAGCCTGTCATAAGAATCGTGCCCGATACAACGGCCAGTAGGGCCAGGCTAACTGATTTCATGTGTTGCAGACCTTTGCTATAAATTAATGATTAAAAAACTAACCGACCTTCCAAACGGCCTAATCGCGTTGCCGATTGATGCGAATCATTATATTTTTCGCCCCGGGGCGCACAGGTTCTGACTGCCCCTCAAGGTCACCGGCCCCTGGTGTGGCGTTGCCTGAGCGCGATATACGAGCGCCCACAATCAAGGCTCGCTGATCGGATATTTTCGCATATGGGCCAATACTCATTTGATCACCGAGGACAAAACTGGTCGGAAGGTCTCTGACCTGTTTTCGCAACACCGCCAACGGACGACTGGAGCCTTCAGCAGCTCGCACAAAGACAAAAACGGTGTCGGTGTCCAGCACTGTCGTCCGCAATCCTGCATCAAGCTGAACTATCCCGCTAACTTGAGCGCTCCCGCGTTCATTACCCATTTGCCCCGTTGCTATTTGTCGAGGTGTCGAACCGCCAGCCTGAGGCTCGGGAGATTCAGCCTTGCTGGACTGCTCGGCCAAGTTTTGTGCTTCGCCAATGCTGCTCATGGTCGAGCGCGCGACTTCCGATTCGGGCGGCACCAAAACCAAGATCTTTTTCCATTGATCGACGGCGGCCGCGTAGTCACGTTCCTGGAATGACGCGGTTGCAGACAGCGCGAGTGCCTTGACATTTTTGGGATCCAAATCCAGTGCGCGTTTAATCAACACTTGGGGTTCACCGAGCAATTTCTTATTCATAGACATCGCCAGCACATCGGCGTAATCTGCCAGAAGTTCAGCATTGCCAGGGCGCAATTTCACCAAATGGCTGTACGCATCTGCGGCTTCAGCGTAGCGCCCGAGCGTGATGTAGGAGCGGGCCAACATGCTCCAACCCTCCACATCGTCCGGCTTGTCTTTCAGCCTGATGGCCAGGGCTGAAGCCCTATCGACAATCTGTTCCTGGGACGCGGCATGGTGCGACTCCTTCAACGCGACTGGCCCAGTCAACCCGAGTGGAATCAACAAGTCAGGTCGCCAATAGCCAACGGCAGCAACTATTGCCACTGCAAAACCAACCAAAATGGCCAAGTGGCGCTTGATCCAGACAAAACCCACTTGGCGGGTCTGCGCTTGACAGTCCAGCACAGGCGAATCTAAGTTGTCTGGCTTGGTGTGCTCAGTCATGACCGAGCATTTTACAGTTTACGCGCTGAACCGTGTTCCGCCCATCGGGGGTCAGAAAACATGACAAGCTGAAGAACAGCGTGACGGCCACTCCAGACTGTACTTCAGAAGCTTGTAAAGAAGCCGATCCCCACCAGCGTCAGCAATGTCAGCCCACATGCAATCAGCGTGAATGCCAGCACCTTTGCTGCAGTCAGTTTGGCTGGCGAAGGGGCATCCACCAGGTATTTTTCCAACTCACCGGTTCGGACCAGGCGTTCGTATTCCAGAGCATGTTCGTGCTTGAAGTCTTCTATCGAGAAAGTGCCAGTGAACATCACCACCTCGACCGGGAACTTGTCGGGCCGGAAATGGTTATTGAAGAAGTGCACGGTGAACAGGAACACCACCGCCAGGAAAGCTTCTTCGGCGTGGAAAATCGCCGCCACGTTGAACACCCAACCCGGCAGGAACGCACCAAAGAAGTTGGGCAACCACATGATCAATCCACTCACACCAATGATGGTCACACCCCAGAACGGCGCCCAGTAGTCAAATTTTTCCCAATAAGCCCAGCGCTCGAATTGCGGACGCGGGCCCTTGCCAAAGAACCACTTGAACATGGCGATCATGTCCTTTCCGTCCTGCAGGTTTGGCACCAGCGAATCGGGGCCAAAGAACTTGAAGGTGTTCCAATTCTTGGCAATGCGCCAGGCGATGTAGAACAGGTGCCAGAAAAACACGCTGGCAAAGATCACCGCGTTGATGCGGTGAATGATGCCTGCCGTTTGCGGGCCGCCGAGTGCCGTCATCAGGCTCGATGCCCAAGGTGACGACGGGTAGAACAACGGAATGCCGGTCAACGTCAACAGCATCAAGCTCAGTGCAAAAGCGATGTGCGCAATGCGCCAGACCGGGCTGAATCGGCGAACATGTTTGCCACGGTATTGCTCCGGCACACCGGCGAGCCTGACGTGTTTTTCACCGGCGTGGGCTTTGCGCTCCTTGAACTCACGGTAGAACCACAACAAGGTGTGCAACCAGAAGAAGGCAAAAGTGCCCACCAGCAACTGCAGCATGATTTGCCAGGCGACCCAAATCTGCGGATATTTGTCGAAATCGCCAGCGTGTCCGTGCGGCTGATAAGACACAAAACCCGCAGGTGCCAGGGCAAGCTCTTTCTTCCCGCTGTGGCAAGTCTGGCAAGTTTTGAGGCGATTGTTGACATGCACCATCGATTTGGGGTGGTCCGCCTTCAATATCTTGTGGCTGCCATGGCAGTCATAACATTTGGCGGTGTAGGTATAACCCAGCGTGTTGATCTGGCCGTGGTAGGTGGCCATGTAAGTCTTCAGGTTTTCCTGATGACAAGAGCCGCACTGATCCGTGACAGCCAACTTGAATGGGTCACTGGATGAATTTGTGATGTTATGGGAGCCATGGCAGTCTGAACAGACGGCAGCTTTGACGTTGCTCTTTTCCAGCACTTCCTTGCCGTGAATGGAGTCCGCATAAGACTCCAACTGGTCCTCATGGCAGCTTTCGCCGCAAGTCTCTGAGATGCTCAGGCGCCACTGGTCGTACTGCGGCGTGTCTTTGGCAGGCACGTTGAAGCTGTGTGTGTCATGGCAGTTGTCACACGAGGCGTTGGGCTTGGTCTTATCGTCTGCATTGGGTCGGGCATGAAAAGAAGCTTTGTACGCCTCAATATTCTTTGCGACGAGTTCAAATCGTGGCTTCGTCTCGGCTGTGCCTGCCTTTTTGACGTCGTCCCACAACTGCTGATGGCAGCCTGCGCAATCTACTTTGGCAAGCTTGAGGGCTGGATCCTTCGCATGGGCCTTGGCTTTTTCAGCGTTGTCCCTGATGTCAGTATGGCAATCCACGCAGGTCATGGTGGCATGCACACTTTGGTCGAACTTGTCCGGCATGACAGCACGCAACTCACGCAACTTGCCATCTGCGCCTGAAACTTGCAACTTGCCTTTCTTGCCGTCGTGGCAAGAAAGGCAAGTTGCCTTGTCAAGCTTCGGGGATGGGGCCTGGGCCGCCGGGTTTGCCGCGCTTACCGGCAGACTCAGGCAAGTGCCAAGAAGCCAGGCCAGTCCGCCCAAAAGAAGTGAGGATTTGAGTCGCATGAATCAATACCGATAGACAAAAAAAATGGCCATAGTCTTTAGAGACATTGGCCACGGGTTTGCCGCTAGTTCCGCGGAATTTACTGGGCCAAAATCCAGTCCGCCAGGTTTTTCATCACTTTGGGGTCTTTGGAATCGAGCATCTTGTGTTTTTCTTCAGTGCCATCTTCAAGTTTCACCTTCGGGCTGGTGGTGAAATTGGTAATCAGCTTGTCCTGCCCATCCGCCTTGCCTTTGTATTTTTCAGCAATTTTCTTCAGAGACGGGCCTTTTTTGGTCTTGTCTACAGCGTGGCATTTGGTGCAGTCGTTTTCTTTGAACAACGCCTTGGCCGCGTCTGCATCGACAGCCGCTTGCGCCGGCGCCAAGCTGGCAAGCGCCAATACGACGGAAGAGGCGGCCAGTGTGATGGAAGATTTGAACATTTGATAACTCCTTGAAAGTAGTAAGGTTAACAAAAAATAAATAAGTCTAAAAGAAATTAATTGGCGGGCAAAGTTCCGCAAGGGCGTTTGATCGACAGCGATTATGAGCCTTTTCACTTCAGCTTCAGCTTCAGCTGCATCTGTTGTTTCATCAATGTCTCGCGGTATTGAGTTTGCCCCATCGAGTCAGTCTCGCTGTGAAACCACAATACATCAAACCCAAGGCAAACGGCAAGACAGCGGCCAAGAACGGGTGCGATTCAAAGTAGTGTGGACGGTGGGTGTAACGCTGAAACCCGGCAGGGCGACTGGGTCAGGCGCGTGCGGTTTTGGGACAACGGCACACGCGGTACTTGACGCTCAGCACGCCAACACCTCAGACACGCGCATTTCGCGCAGTTGCCCGGTCGCTTGACACAATCAGCCCGCCTCACACTGTTTGGAATCGAGTATTTTAAGAAACCAAGCTGTAGCCATTGTATGGAATACGTTATTTGCTATCAAAGTTGTCAGATGCCATTTTTATTTAAAGGGCACCGATCGCGCGTAACCCGGCAATCTCTTCAGCAGCAAAGCCCTGGTCAGCCAGCACCGCACCACTATCAGCACCCACGCTCGGCGCTGTGGGTGTGGCCGGTGTTGTGCGGCTGAAGCGCGGGGCCGGTGCGGGTTGCGTCACACCATTGATCTCGACAAAGGTATTGCGCGAGCGGTTGTGGGGGTGCTTGGGCGCTTCATCCATGTCGAGCACCGGGGCCACGCAGGCATCGGTGCCTTCAAA